>JAGHVG010000026.1 GCA_018064405.1 Candidatus Enterousia scatequi
TCGTCAGCCCTTAGCACCAAAGTGCAATTTCAAAGTTCCGCGGGCGCAACATCGGTGGGTGAATGCTGCCTGCCGACAGGAGTAAATTATTATGATACCAAAGGAACTTTCAGCTTTGACACTAAATGCTGTTGGTCGTAATCGGATAAAAGAAAAACACCGCCCGTTTGGGCGGTGTGGTTTTTATAAAACTATCGGTTGAAAACGGATGGCATTTTGTATAAAATGACTTTTAGGATAAAAGGAAAGTGTAAAATATGCAAAATGAATTATTGCGAGAATTAGAAGCACGTGGTTTTATAAATCAATTTTCAAATATGGATGCGTTGAATGATGCGTTGAATAATGGCAAAATTACCGCCTATATCGGCAGTGATCCAACCGCTGATTCCCTGCACGTTGGACATTTGGTGCCGGTTATGATGATGCGTTGGTTCCAAAAATTTGGGCATCGTCCATTAATGTTGGTCGGTGGTGCAACGGGGCGCATTGGTGATCCGTCGGGTCGTGATTCTGGCCGCCCAATGATGGGTGAAGAAACCCTGCAAAAAAATATCGCAGGTCTGAAACATTCGTATCAGAAATTTATTCGTTTTGATGATTCTGAATCTGGTGGCGTGTTGGTTGATAATTATGATTGGATGAAGAATTATTCGCATCTGGATTTCCTGGCGCAATTTGGAACTGATTTTACGGTGCCACATATGCTGTCCATGGAAAGTGTGAAAAAACGTTTGGAAAACGGTATGACTTTCTTGGAATTTAACTATATGACGTTTCAGGCGGTTGATTTCCTGACGCTGTATAAAAAATATAATTGCGTGTTGCAACTTTGTGGTGCGGACCAATGGGGCAACGCCGTTATGGGAATTGAATTGGTTCGTAAAAAATGTGGCAAAGAAGTATTCGTTTTGTCCACTGCATTAATTACCGATTCAAATGGAAATAAAATTGGAAAATCTGCAGGAAATGCAATTTGGGTGAACGAAGATAAAACAAGTCCTTATGAATATTATCAATATTTCCGTAATACACCCGATGATTTGGTTGAAAAGTTTTTGAAATTGTTTACAGAAATTCCATTGGATGAAATTGCAAAGCTATCTGCACTGCAGGGGGCGGAATTAAATGTTGCAAAAAAACGATTGGCATTTGCGGCAACTGAAATTGCACATGGAACAGCGGCGGCGCGTGATGCCGAAGCGGCAGCGTCTGCATTGTTTGGTGGTGGCGCAGATATGACCAATGTTCCAAGTGTTGAAATTGATATGAATACATCAATGAAAATTATTGATTTCTTGGTCGCATCTGGCTTGTTTGATTCTAAATCTGAAGCGCGCAGAAATGTAGAGCAGGGCGGAATCCAAATTGATGGTAATAAAATTACAGATGTTCAATATGTGGTTTCCCCATCTGATGAATTCATGGTGCAAAAAGGTAAAAAAGTGTTCTTGCGCGTTATTGTAAAAAAATAATGAAAGGCATATTTGTTGCGTTTTTATTGTTGGTATACACCCCATGCGCTGTGATGGCGGATGATTTGTCGCGTATACAATCAGAGATACATAGAATAGAACAACAAAGTAAAAAACTGGATGAACAGGTAAAAACATCTGAACGTGATGTCGCCGCAACAAAAAAGAAATTGGTTAAGGCCGCGGATCAGGTTAGTTCGCTGGAAGAACAGCGCGGTCAAATAGTACGTAAAATCGCGGAACTGGATGCACGGCGTGATGCCATTGTTAAGGAAATGAATGCTAACCGGGAACGTATTTATAATGCTGCTGGGGCGGTATTGTTTGTTGCATCACATCCAACGTTTGATAGTGATGATATGCGTGATTATGTTTTGACATCTGCTATCTTGACAGGAATGGCGGACACGTTGAATGATGATATTAAACAGGCAGAAGCGAACATTGCAGAATTGGAAAAAATTTTAGATAAACGTGAAACCGAAAAGGAAAAATTGGATCGCAGTGCTAAAAAATATACCAAGGAAAAAACAGAGTTGGATAAATTGCTGAAAACACGGTCTGCACAAAATCAAAGGTTAAAGGCAGAACAATCTGCAACCCAGAAAAAATTACGTGAATTATCCGCGCGTGCAAAAAGTATTTCAGAATTGTCTGCGGGTGTCGGCAGTTCGGAAATGTCGGCGGATGCGCGGTTTTCAAAACGTAAATTAAATCTGCCGGTGAACGGACGCGTTGTTGTGCGGTTTGCTGAAAAGACGGCGTTGGGGTTAAAATCTGATGGGTGGCGCATAAAGACACATGGTGATGCGCTGGTGATGGCACCGGCGGATGGAATTGTAAAATTTGCAGACAACTTTAAGGGATTTGGACGTGTCATAATAATGTCGCACAAAAACGGATATAATACTGTTATGACAAATTTGGGCGAAATAGATGTGTTAATAGATCAAGAAGTTTTGGCCGGTGAACCCATCGGACGCATGAATCCAGATAAGTCAGAAATGTATCTGGAAGTGCGCCGTGGTAACAAAGCCGTTGATCCGGGCTATTTGTTTATAGATAAATGATTATTTTGATATTTTGCGTTGTAATAACTGACAGTTTGCGATCTGTTCACGCATAAAGGCAACTTTTTCCATGTTGTTACGAATACTTTTATCATCGCGCGGATTTAAACGTAAATCATCAGATGCCTTGATAAAACGTTTTAACCATACAACCATAATGCGATACATCATTATTTCACGCAGTTTATCATTTTTCATACTCGGCATCGGATATATTTGTTTGTTGTGTAATTTGGTGTACACTTCATATACCTGTTTGCAAATATCCAATTCAATCTGCAGTGCTGCAAAAATATCACGATATACAAAACGATAATTTGCTTCGGCAAAATCAATAAATGATATTTTACTGGTTTCAGGATCATATAATACATTGCCAGTATTCAAATCACAATGTGACCAGGCTGGGAATGTGTTGTATTCAAATGTGCCAATTTTATCACGAATTTTGGCAATTTGTCTGACGTCGTTAATGTTGAAAAATTTAGACATCTTGTTATCAATAAAATTATTTAAACGTTGAAATTTTAATTCACTGGCTATTTTGTGTGATATTGTGTTTTGAATAGGTTGTAATTCGTTCATATCAACCAAAAATGCACCAATGCTGTTTATAATTTCGTATTGTTGACGACGTGATAGACGGCGGTACAGATCGCATGTTAATGGATATCCCATGGCGCGTTCTTCAAGAATTTGAAATTCTTCGTCATTAATAAACACCATTTCAGGAACGTTATAAACAGGATTTTGAACATCGCGAATCATGTTTATTGCTGCTTGGGTTTTATGTTGTTTTTCCAGCCATTTGCTTTTGGCTTCATAACCCATGTTTGGCAAAGGGCGTTTTAAAACATACCTGTCACCATAATATACGGCGTATGTTTCGCGGCCATGATTAAGATTTTTGATTTTTATTTTTGCCATTTTATAAAGTCCTAGATTTTTGTAAAACGTTGATAATGCTATTTTCCGTTCTGACCATGCATGATGTCATATATGCTGTGTACGCTTTGATGTCACCACTAGCACACAGGGCAATCGCTTTTTTATAGTTTTGTTTGTCAGAAGGACAGTTAAACACAATTGGACTATATCCGTGTTGTATTAATACCCAATTCATAATTAACCGCGCAGTACGTTTGTTAAAATCTTCAAATGGCTGCAAGGCAATCAGCTGATAGTGGATATTAAACGCTTTGTTGAGTGGGCTAATTTTATAATTGCGCAGGTTATATATAATTTTTGTCATATTCAATGGAATGTCGTATGCTTCTGGGGCATAAAAACGTTCGCCATTGACGGTTATGTCTAAAATTTTATTAGAATCTCTGTAATGCCCACCAACGGGTTCTAGGTATGTTCCGTTGCACAAGGTTGAATGTATTCTGCAAATTTCATATTCGTCAATCATCGTGTCTGGATGCGTAATGATGTAATCGTATGCTTCGCCTAAATTTTTGTTGCATGTAAAATCCATATCTAATTGCTGTTCTTTTTTAGGCAAATAAAACAATGTTGACGGTTCTACGTACGATATTTCGTGTCGCAACCAGTTCAAATTATTTATGCGTTTTACTGTTTCTGTGCCAGACATCATCGCGGTAATTGTATCGCGATTTTTATTGATAATACGTTTGTTTTTCAAACACAGTTTTGAATTTTTTGTCATTCTTATACCTCATACTCATTACAATATAATACAAAAAATATGTTTGTCAAGATATAAAAGAAGCAGAAATTGGTGTTGCAGATAACCTTTTTTTGCGGTACGCTGACCCGTGATACGTAATATAAAGGTGTTGTATATGTTTAAAAAGCTAGTTATATTTTTATTGTTAATGGTTGTGCCGTGTTCGGTTTTTTGTGCTAATAAAGCAAAAAAAGAAGAACCAGTTAAACATTTGACTGATGAACAGATTTATGATGAATTAAAGAAATTCGCGTTGGTGTTTGAAACTGCGCGCGATAATTTTGTTGAAGAAGCGGATGAAAAAAAGATGCTGGAAGCGGCAATGAATGCAATGCTGAATGAGTTAGACCCGCATTCTTCTTATCTTAATGCCGATGATTTTAAGGATTTTAACGATAAATCACAGGGATCTTTTGGTGGTCTGGGAATACAAATTACCAGTGATAAGGGTGCAGTTCGCGTAATTTCCCCAATTGATGATACGCCAGCGGCACGCGCGGGTATCAAGGCAGGCGACTATATTATCAGAATTGACGATGAGCAGGTTTTTGATTTAACCTTAAATCAGGCGGTAAAAAAAATGAAGGGAAAACCCGGCACCAAGGTTAAATTAACAATTGTTTCAGAAGATAGTGAACCCAAAACACTGACGTTAAAGCGCGATATTATAAAGGTCAAATCTGTTAAAGCCGAAGAAAAACGCTTGGCTGATGCGGACGAAGATTCGCCACTGATTGGTTATGTGCGTATTTCTGATTTTGGCGCAACCACCACCAAGGAACTGAAAGATGCAATAAAAAAATTGGAAAAGAAAAACGTTATTGGGTATGTGTTGGATGTACGCAATAATCCGGGTGGATATTTAACGGCAGCAATTGATGTTTCTGATACATTTTTAGATGGGGGTGAAATTGTATCAACCCGCGGCAAAGATAGTAATGATATAGAGCGCAGTTTTGCTAATGCTGGTGATATGGTAAATGGGAAGCCGATAGTTGTGTTGATAAACCATGGTTCAGCATCTGCGTCAGAAATTGTGGCGGGTGCATTGCAGGATAATGGTCGCGCACTGGTTATGGGATCACAGAGTTTTGGCAAGGGCAGTGTTCAACAACAAAAACCATTGGGTGACGGAACGGCAATTCATATTACAATCGCACGTTATTATACCCCAAGTGGTAAATCTATTCAAAACGAGGGTATTACGCCCGATGTGGAAGTGCTGCAAAGCAAGTTAGAGGTCATAGAAAAGCGTGATAGTGATTATTCAGAAGCGTCTTTTAAAAATTCACTGAAAAATGATAAATCTAAGAAGAAGGATTCTAAAAAGGCCGATGATGAAGAGGAAAAAGAGTTAACAGATGAAGAAAAAGATGCCCAGGATTATCAGTTGCAACGTGCGATGGATATGGTAATTGCAATGCAGAAAATCAAAGAACGTAATGAGATGCCTGTGACATCAGATGTTTTTGAAGCAGAACCAACAAAATAAATTTTATGTAATGCAATAAAACAATGCGCTGTAATTATATTTACAGCGCGTTGTTTTTTATTATTTGATGTTGTTGCGCAAAGCTGTTGTGGCAATCTTGAATATATTACTGTATACAGATTGTGCATCTTTTAACACTTTGTTTGCATTTTGTAATTTTTGTATTATTCCTTCTATTCTAATACGGTTGTCACTAAGTGTTCCCAGTTGTTCACGCAACTGTGCACGTTTGTTTGAATCTGTTTCTTTTTTGTGCTGTTGCCATATGGAATCTTCGGTATCAGATAACTCTTTTACTTTTGTTAAAAGGTCTGACAATACATTAGCATATGCTATTGTAGATTTCATAGAAACAAGATCATACTGTGTTGCGGTTTTTTTTGATTTTTTTCTTTGGCTATAGCCAGGTAAAAAAGCATCTTTGAATTGATTCAAGAACTCTTTTTTTAAGTATAGTTTTGGCCCCCATTTTGTTGGTAATTCTATGATCGCGCCAGCTGGTAACACGGCTTGCATAGTTCGCAATGTTTCTTGGCTTATGGCGTTGGTGTTTATTCTTAATGTTTGACCAATCTGAAATGGTGACAAATCGTTTATGGTTTTTTTGTCCACAGTTGATGTTGCTTTCTTAGATTTGTGATTATCCACATAACATTCCAATGCATTAAACCATGCGTTCAAATGCTGTATCGCATCGTCCCAACAATCTGAAACAATTTTTAACATTTGTATCTTTTGTTGAAGGTTGGGCGCCATTTCAGCCCCAGATGGGTTTGGTGTGTTATGGGGTGCACGCACCGTGGCCAATATGGCTTCATTTATAATTGGTTTTTGTAATTTTTTCAACTGCACCAATTTGATGGTTTTATGTAATTCTTGCAATTCATCGTTGCTGAAATTAGTAAAATATGTTTTAGGATCATTTGTCAATGATAACAACATTGCGTGCAGAATATAAGGACAGCGCTGATTTTGTTCTATTCCAACTCGGCCTGTGTTTTGCTTGGCCGTATCCAATTCTGTTTTTTCAGATAGCTTTGATTTATCCAAAATTAATAATTTGATTATATTTAAGTGTTTTAGCATGGAAATAATTTGTTGTGGATCCATTGTGTTCACTGCGCTATACACCTGTGATATGAATTTTATATCCTGCATATCAATGTTTATGGCGCGAGAAAGTGTTTCTGCGTTTTGAAGAACGGAATGTTGCATAGGAGCACTCTTTAATCTTGTCATATGGTTGTCCTTTGTTCAAGTTGTTGTCAATATAATACAAAAATGTGTTTTGTCAAGTATTGTTTGAATATTCCTTGCGTTATGTTTATAAAGTGGTTATCATCTTGTATGTTTTGAAGGTGTAAGGAAGAATAATGGCAAATTTGATTGTTGATGGAAATTGGGCTGCAGCTGATGTGGCATATAGGTGCGTTGATTTTGCTGCAATTTATCCGATTACCCCCAGCAGTACTATGGGTGAATTGGCGGATGCGTGGTCGTTTCAGCACAAGAAAAATATTTGGGGTGCAATTCCCCAGATAATTGAAATGCAATCAGAAGGTGGGGCCGCTGGTGCTTTGCATGGTGCGTTGCAGATGGGGGCAATGGCGACCACTTTCACGGCATCTCAGGGGTTGCTGTTGATGATTCCTAATATGTATAAGATTGCAGGTGAGCAAACACCTTTTGTTATGCACGTGGCGGCGCGTGCAATTGCAACGCATGCATTGTCTATCTTTGGTGACCATAGTGATGTTATGTCCGTTCGTGGAACTGGGTTTGCAATGTTGTCGTCGCACAGTGTTCAACAGGCGCACGATATGGCGGCAATCGCCCATGCGGGTGCGTTGCGCAGTCGTGTTCCGTTCTTGCATTTTTTTGATGGTTTTAGAACCAGTCACGAAGAAGCGCGTATTAATCGCATATCGGATGGTGTTTTGAATGAATTGTTGCCGGATGATTTGGTTGTTGCCGCGCGCAGTCGTGGTATGTCGCCTGATAACCCAAAAATTAGAGGAACAGCCCAGAATCCAGATGTGTATTTCCAGGGTCGTGAAGCATCAAACCCGTTGTATGCCAATACCCCAGAAATTGTTCAGCAGGTTATGGATGATTTTGCTAAATTGACGGGTCGTAATTATTCGCTGGTTGAGTATGTTGGGGATAAAAAGGCGGAAAATATTATTGTTGCAATGGGTTCTGCGTGCGAAACGATTTCTGAAACGTTGCGCTTTTTACCCAATGGATTAGGACTGATAAAAATACATTTATATCGTCCGTTTCCGGTTGATGCTTTTTTGCGTGCGCTGCCAAAAACGGTTAAGCAGGTTGCGGTGCTGGATCGGACCAAGGAACCGGGCAGTATTGGAGAACCACTATATCAAGATATTAAAACAATTATTCCATGTGGCGTGTCTGTATTTGGTGGGCGTTATGGCCTGGGCAGCAAGGAATTTACCCCCCGCGATGTCAAGGCAATATACGAATTTATGATGCGCGGCAAATTGCATCATAATTTTACGGTTGGTATTGATGATGATTTAACTGGATTGTCCTTGCCCACAGATGATGCGTTTTCAATTGAAAATAAGGATGTTAAAACTGCTATATTATACGGGATCGGTTCTGATGGAACGGTTGGTGCAGTTAAAAATATAGTAAAAATTGTTGGTGAAAATTCTGATTTATATCCGCAATCTTATGCTGTTTATGATTCTAAAAAATCGGGCGGATTGACGGCATCGCATGTTCGTTTTTCAACAAAACCGATACAGAGTGAATATTTGGTCGAATCGGCGGATTTTATAAGTGTGTCTAATTTCATGATTGCACAGCGTTTTGATGTGTTTAAGGCGTTACGTCCCGGTGGAACGGTGATGATTAACACATCGGCTAAGCCAGATGATGCCTTTGCAAATTTACCGCGTGATGTTCAGATGCATTTGATACGTATGCGTGCAAACGTCTATTTCTTGGATGCAAATACTGCGGCATCAAAACTGGGGTTGGGCAACAGGATTAATACATTTATAATGTTGAATTTCTTTAATCTGACCAAAATTATTGACCCTAAGGTTGCCGCAAATAGTGCCAAGGACGCGATTGAAAAAACATATCGTAAAAAGGGTATGGATGTTGTTCAGGCAAATTGGGCTGCGGTTGATACGGCGTCTGATTATTTGGTGCAGTATAAATTACCATCGGCGGTATCAAATTTTGCACCCGATTTTGTGCCTGCGATGACGGCTGATGCGCCGGTTAATATTGCGGGGACTTTGGGTGAAATGGCGGCAAATCGTGGTGATGATATTCCTGTTTCGCGTTTCAAGATTGATGGTGAATTTGGGGCAGGGCAATATCCAGTTGGAACATCAAAATATGAAAAACGCGGAATATCTGAAAATGTCGCAACATGCGCTTTGGATAAGTGTATTCAATGTGGAAAATGTTCTATGATGTGTCCGCATGCTGCGATACGCATCAAGGTCATGACACAGGCTCAGGCAGATAAGGCAGCCGCAGATGGTGTTATTGTTGTCCCGATGAAAACGCCTGAGTTGGGCGAAAACATGTATTATACATTAACGATATCGCCGGCCGATTGCACTGGATGTGGGATATGTGTCAAGAATTGTCCTGTGCATGCGTTGTCTATGATTAAAAAGAAGGATGCGGATGCAAATCAGAATGCTTTTGATGTTGTACAACGGATTCCGGATATATCGCGCGATAAATTAAATTTAAATATCCCAAAACATATAGAATTATTGCCACATTATTTTGAATTTCCCGGGGCGTGCGCTGGATGTGGTGAAACGCCGTATATAAAATTATTGTCGCATTTATTTGGTGATAGGATGATTGTTGCAAACGCAACCGGTTGTTCATCAATATATGGTGCTAATTTGCCGACGACACCATGGACAACAGATTTCAATGGTCGTGGGCCTGCGTGGTCAAATTCGTTGTTTGAAGATAATGCGGAATATGGTCTGGGAATGCGCATTGCACTAAACCAAAAGCGTGATGCATTGCGGGGCTTATTGCACGCATTAAAGATAGATGATGCGGATCGGTTGTTTGATATAGATTCTGTATCTGAACAGCGTGCAGCCGAAGCAGGTTTACGTAATAAATTGAAACGATTTAAAAATCCAATCGCACGTCAGGCATTGGTTCTGTTGGATTCAATTGTTGATAAATCTGTGTGGATTATTGGTGGTGATGGATGGGCATATGACATAGGATATGGCGGTTTGGACCATGTTCTGCATAGTGGGGAAAATGTTAATATTTTGGTTTTGGATACCGAAGGATATTCTAACACTGGTGGTCAACAATCTAAGGCAACACCATTTGGTGCCAGTATGAAATTTGCCATTGGTGGCAAGGAAAGGGCAAAAAAAGATTTGGGCATGATTGCGATGATGTCTGGTGCATATGTCGCACAAATTGCACTGGGGGCGAATCAGGCCCAGGCAATACACGCCCTGCGTGAAGCCGAAAGTTTTAATGGCCCATCGTTGATACTGGCGTATGCGCCATGTATTGCGCATGGGTTTAATTTGCAAAACGCCCCCGAACATCAAAGTCAACTGGTTCAAACGGGTGCATGGCCATTGTATAGGTTTGATCCACGATTGATAAGTGAGGGGCATTATCCATTAACAATGGATTCTAATACGGATCAGACAACGCCACTGGAAGATTTTTTAAAAACTGAATCGCGATTCGGTGCTGCGCGTGCAGCCAACACGAATTTTGATCGGTTGGTTGATATGGCAAAACAGAACAACAAGTACAAAACAGATTTGAAAAAATATATTGCAAAATTTGCAATGACAAACATAAAGGATGAAGAGAAATGAAAAAAGCATTAATAGTATTATTTTGCGCCATCATAAGCGCATGCGCATTACAAACAAAACATCGTGGATATGTTTTGCCGCCTGATTTGGAACAACAAATTAATAGTGTTAAGACAGTGAATCAATTACGAAATTTAGTTGGTGATCCACAAACCAAAACAATGTATGGTGAAGAAGTATGGATTTATTACAGCGCCACAGAAAATTTCCGTGGGCCGTTAAGCCATACGTATGATGATAAAACTGTATTGCTGGCATGGGTGAAAAACGGTCAGGTTATTAAAACAAAAATTTTGCATGACGATGATTTGCCAGATGTTAAAATTGCAGCAGGGGAGACGGATATACCAGCAGCGATAGAATTGAACGCTTTTGAAGAGTTGTTTAATAATGTTGGTCGTTTTTCACCGGCAGGTCTGGGGCAATAAAAAACATTTGTCAAAACATCGTAAAAAGTGTAAAATAAGTTGCAGAGATGAAAAAAATTTTTGTTTTATTTGCGTGTTCTTTTGTGTCGCTGTCGGCGTATGGGGCATTTTCTTGCGGCGATGGGTTCGCATTGGTTGAATCCAAGCGCGTGGACGGTATGGATGCGTTTGAGTGTCAGCGTATATGGTGCATGGATTTGGAAACTGGTAAATATATGGGCAGTGGGAACAAGGCAAATTCGGGATATGTTTTGACAGGCCCAAACGAGTTGTGTGATAAAACCGGTTCATGCGTTGAATGCTTTGGTGAACGTAAGTGGTGTACAGGGGAACGGTCGGGGTATTGGAATGCTGAATATGGTGCATATACGTATAACGGTGATGATAACGCAACATACAGTTCTTATCAAAAAGGGTCTTGTTTTGGTTGGCGCTTGGAAAAACCCGATTGTGCTAATGACCAAGTGGCCGTTTTGGATGGTGACAGGTATGTTTGCTTAACGCGCGAAACAACACCTGATACAGTCAAAGCATCCAGTATTCGTCGCACAACCAGCATCAGAAAATTACCAAAATAAAATATTCCAAATATTTGTTTTTTGATATTTTTGTGGTATAATTAGCCACAAAGAGAGAGTGGCAACCTAAAAAAGGTGTTTATTATGCCAAGTAAAAAATTAGATTTTAAGGCAGGACAGTATGTCGTTTATCCAACACAGGGTGTTGGTAGATTGGTTCGCACTGAAGAACAAACAATCGGTGGACAAAAGATACAAATGTTGGTTATTGATTTTGAACGCAACCATATGACATTGCGTGTTCCGCTTGAACGGGCTGAGATTTCGGGTCTGCGCCCATTAACCAGTGCAAAGAAAATGGATGAAGCAATTGCATCGGCCAAGGGGCGCGCGGGTGCAAAACGTATGATTTGGGCACGGCGTGCCGCCCAATACGAAGAAAATATTAATTCTGGTGATCCGATGAAATTGGCAGAGGTTGTGCGTGACCTGCAACGTCGCAGTGCCACGGATACAATGACATTTTCTGCACGCCAGTTATATTTACGTGCATTGGAACGTATGGCCCAGGAATTTGCAATTTTGCACAAAATGGATTTGGATGCCGCATCAGAAAAAATAGAAGATATTTTGGGGGTGCCAAAGGAAATAGATTTGAATGCGGTTGATGAAGATTCTGACGAAGAAATTGCGGAAAACGAAACAGAGTAAAACACACACACCATTTTGGTGTGTGTGTGTTGTTTTTATTATCGCACCGAACCAAACATCGCCGACCGGAAATCGGAATAGTACCGGACGTCGCTACCGCACATGGACGCACAATCGACATCGCATATGAACACCATGTGGTAGTCTTGGGTGAACACCCAACGCGAAGCAGCCGGATACCGACCACCGCCCCAACTGTATACAGCAATACACCCATTTTCGGTTTGTTACGCCGAAAACTCTCTTTCTGTGGGGGACCAAATTGTTCCCCCACACCCTCTGCCTACGTCCCATGTTGCCACATGGGACGGCGCATTACGCTGTATATGTTGCATTGCGCAACATATACAGAATCCGTTTTACGCGTTGCGTTTTGCGTGATACATT
>JAGHVG010000037.1 GCA_018064405.1 Candidatus Enterousia scatequi
GCAGTACATGTTCCGTCATACGAACAACTTGTGTCGGATGTGCTACCACTCGCACCAGTCGCATTAGCATTATAATTTATGGTAATCGTATTAGCTGTACAACTTATTGTTGTCCCACTCACTGATGGACTGTTGTATCCAGCAGAGCAGGTTCCACTGTATGTACACTTGTTCCCACTAGTACTTACACTACATGTCGCTGCACCTGTTCCCTTAGCACATGCATTACACGTAGCCACTGTACATAAATTGCTTACACTATTATTACTCCAACTCGGTGTAGCCCATGTCGCTAAGTTCGTTATCGCTGGACATGTCGTAGAACATGCTGTATTCGCTGTCGCATTATACTTGGTCCCTGTTCCACTGGTTGTGCGCCCACCGGGACATGCTGTACATTTTGTTGATGCACTAGATTTTTCACTATATGATCCTACCGCACACGCGTCTTGGCTATTTGCACCCTCAGATGCCACAAAATATCCGTCACCAGCATTGGTACATACATTTGCGGCTGTACCGGCACTACTGTTTGGATGATATGTTCCCGCACTACATTTAGACCATACCGCGTATAACGTTGTATCAGATGTAAATGTCCAAGATGTTGCATAAGATGCAGTTGTTGCGGTGTTGCTTGTTGACCATCCGATTAATTTATAACCCGCTCTATAGAATGTTGTCGCATTCATATTAGTCAAGGTACAAACCGAACCATTCGTACATGTTGTTGCGCTAGGCGCTGTTCCTGATCCGCCATTAAGATTATAAGATATGGTTACGGTGCATACGGGCGCGGCAGTTCCACCGGCACACGTACAACCAGTCCCCGCATCACTACAAGGGTTACAAACAGTGCCAGATATAAAATAACCAGTAGAACACGAATCGTACTCCCTGTCACACGTGGCTGCAAATACAGACGTGACAGTGAAACAAGAAACCCATAAAACAGCCAAAAACCTAATAAATTTCAGCATGATTTCCTTTCGTATACCTCTCTACAGAAATCATGTTAGAAAAAAGTACACGCCTTAGGCAAGAAAAAAATATGTAGAGCACAACAAAAAAATGCGCCATCGGCGCAAATACTGTTTTGGTGGGTTAGGTAGGACTTGAACCCACGACCAAAGCGTTATGAGCGCTCCGCTCTAACCAACTGAGCTACTAACCCACAGCGATGATAATTATATATATGATAATTTAATCTTGCAAGTGCTTTTTTAATTTTACTTTCATTTTGTCCGAATTTCTGACAGTATAAATAATAATGTCCCAGTTAGTGCCGATATTAAACGATGTTCAACAGACCGCATTTAATCAAATTGAATGTGGTAATAATAATGTACTGATTTTGGGCCAGGCAGGAACAGGTAAATCAACGTTTGTCAATTATTTGAAATCTATGTCCAATAAAAGGGTTGTGTGTGCATGCCCGACGGCGGTATCTGCACTTAATATTGGTGGTCAAACTATACATTCGCTATTTCAAATTCAACCCCGCGATTTTATTATGCCCGAATTGTTAAAGTTAAAGGCCAAACCTAGAAATATTTTAAATGCGACCGATATACTAATAATTGATGAAATATCCATGGTTTCGCCCGATTTATTGGATGCGGTTGATATATTGGCGCGTATGGCACGTCATAACAATGATCCTTTTGGTGGTATTCAGGTTGTTGCTATCGGTGATTTATTTCAATTACCTCCGGTTATTACCCGTGATGCGATGCGGTATTACAAAGCGGCATATCAACACGAAAATGCATACTTTTTTGATAGTAATGTTTATAAAAGGGCGCATTTTGTAAAATTTGATTTTACCCAGGTATATCGTCAGCAGGATAATAATTTACTAGATAATTTGGTGCGCCTACGTAACGGTGATACAGGATCATTGTGTTTTTTTAATTCTCTTAAAATTGCGGATCAGACCAGATTAGATAATTCTATAATAATTACACCGTTTAGGGCAGTCGCAGAAAATATAAACTCATCAAGGTTGGCACAAATTAATGCCCCAGAATATACTTATACCGGCGAATTGTCAGGCAGTTTTTCTGAACATGATGTTCCTGCGCCACTTAATTTGACGCTAAAGCAGGGCGCATTGGTTGTTTTTGTTCGGAATTCTGACAAATGGTATAACGGGTCAATGGGGCGCGTTGTTTCATTGTCTGCACGCGAAATAGTGGTTCAATTATTTAATAAAACCAATGATGTTGTAAGTGTTCGCCCAGAAAAATGGGAAAAAATAGAATATTCACGTGATGAAAACGACAGAATTGTTGAACAAGAAGTAGGTTCGTATAAACAATTCCCTTTAAACCTGGGCTATGCAATGACGATTCACAAGGCACAGGGCAAAACCTTGGATTCGGTTGTTGTCAATATTGCAAGGGGCGCATTCGCACATGGGCAAACGTATGTTGCGTTGTCGCGTACACGTAATGCATCCGATATTCATGTAGCGTCCATGATACGACCGCAAGATGTTATTTTTGATGCGCGCGTGATTGATTTTGTGCGTGACGCAGATTCAGATTGATGCTTTGAATTTGTTGATAAAAACGCGCGCCGTTGTCACATAGTGTATCAAAATCAGCAATTGAACCATTTATCATATCTTTGGGTTGTAAAACCTTTGTGCGATTAATGCAATTAGTGATTGCTTGGGTTTCGGCATCAAACAATATATGGCCATCAAAAGTCATCATATCTGGAAAATCAAAACCCTCTATCGTATGATCAAACCACGTTTGGTAGGATATTTCACTCGCAACAATACAATTCCCATATCGTTTTGGGAAAAATGATGGGGTTAAATCTTTTGCGTTCGCAATAAGCCATTTTGGTAAAATATTATATTTTTTCATAAAAGAATCAGTCGCAGACATAAACGACAACGTGGAAAATTTGTTTTTTGCCAACGGTACGACCGGTGCATGTTGCACGACGCACAAATGGCGCATGGCTTCAAGTGTCTGTCGCTTGGTATATCCTAAATTGCGCATGGAATTAAATAACATTTGTTGGAAATGATATAATATAACAGATCCATGACAATGTGCATACAAGGTCAGATTCTGAATTCTGCGCAACACTTCCTTATACTCTATTTTTTTACAATTATCAGCAATGCGTGGCAACATTAACTGCTGGAATAAAATGTATGAAGCGTCTGGAATGTCTTTGGGTTTTATGGCGTTCTTACGAATACTTTTACGTATGCGTGCGCGTTCATCCATAGATGTTAATCGATTGTTTATATTATATATCACAGAATAAATACCAACACCTGTTCCGACTATTCTTTCAAAACAAGACATATAATAGTTTGCTGTTTTTGCAGTGCGGGTGTTTTCACCACCAAAAATTACCAAGCATTTTGTATCAACGGGAATAGTGTCAACGTTGACACATCCATGCTCATTATTTTGTGTTTTTGGTACACGATGAACAAACGATGCAGAATAATTTTTCATATTGTCTTCTCCATTAGTATTGCATCAGTTCCATCTTCATAATATTTATTACGTTTTCCTATCACAGAATAACCCATTTTTTTGTATAATTCTATACCTGGAATATTGATTGAAGAAACTTCTAAAAAAATTTTATTAACATGTTGTTTTTTAATATCTTTTTCAATTATTGTCATTAGTGCGGTTGCCGTTCCTGTGCGCCTTATTTCTGGGACAACACCGATTAATAATAATTCACATTCATCAAGCACACATCTATATACAGCAAACGCATTATCACTGGCAATAATTTCGGCCCCAGATTTTTTCAATTCTGCAAAATCAGATGCCGTCCATTTGGTGTGACGGTCTGGAAAACATTTTGAATAAAGATCTGCTAATTTTGTGAACATTTTTCTTCTGCATAACTGGGGCGCAAATACATGGGTATAACCGCTTCATTTACATTGTTTTGTATTTTAGATTCAACAATCTGTTTTGCAAGTGACAGGTTAAAAGGTTTGTGGCCAACGGTTTGTGGCCATTCCATTTGTTTTGTTTCCAACGTATCAATATCCATTGTGCGTGGTGTAAAATTTTTTGCACCAACAAAAAAGTCGCCACGTCCTGATTCTATTGCAACAAACGCATCCGGATATTCCGCCAGATATAATTCAAACGCATTTACTGGAACCAGTGGAATGTTCAACCCCATGCTTAATCCTTTGGCGTATGCGATTCCTAAACGAATACCGGTAAAACTGCCTGGACCAACAATAACACCAATGGATGATAAATCTGACCATGCAACATTATGTTGTCCTAAAAATTTATCAACTGCATTTGGCAATGTAACCGCTTGCTTGTCTGCATCAACATGAATGATGTGTTCATCCAATGCCAAATCAATCCCGTTACCCGAAGTGTTTATAATTAATATCATTTTACTCTGCCTTTGTTTGCATAAATGTTAAATAACATCGCAGGAACGGTACCATATAATGTGTGTTTTTGATTGTTGCGTATGATTTTACAAATATGCTGTGTGGAATTCAGACATTTAATATTTGGATATTTTGTTATTGCACAACAAATTAGTTCAGTATTTTGACCAATGCACTTTATGCATGACAGTTTGCCATGATTGGACAGCGAAACAGTCGCCGTATCAACAACGCGTAATCCCGTTTTTAACTGTTCAAACAATGCAATTTGTTTGTCGCCATCACCAAAAGTAAGAATTTTGTTTTCTGTATTCATGTTAATTCCGTATTCCAAAACCAATTTTGTTTGTTATGCCACCTGTTTTACGTACAGCCAGCAGTTCGTCTATGTAAAATGGTGTAAAATCTGTTGATAAGTCTTCGCCATTGTTTTTAAGCAACTGACGACGTAGCAGGGCGGTCAAATTGCGTTGTAATTCGCGCACACCTTGTTCGGATGTGTAATTGCGGATGATGTGTTTGATTGCATCATCATCAATATGTATATTTTGTTCGTTCCAACCGGTGTCATGTGCAGAACGTTTGATTAAATGTTCGTGTGCAATCTGCACCTTTTCATCATCAGTATATCCTGGAATTTCTATGATTTCCATACGATCTTTCAATGCGTTTGACATATTCAAACTGTTTGCAGTAGCGATGAATAATACATTGGACAGGTCAAAATCTACTTCCAAATAATGATCGCGGAACGATTTGTTTTGCTCTGGGTCTAGTATTTCCAACAGTGCAGATTCCGGGTCGCCGCGCCAATCGTGCCCCATTTTATCAATTTCATCTAAGACAATCACAGGGTTGTTAGATTTAGACCGCTTTAACGCATCCATTATACGTCCGGTTTGTGCGCCGATATAGGTTTTTCGGTGACCGCGGAAATGCGCTTCATCTGTGATTCCACCCAATGATATACGTTGATATTTGCGTCCCAATGCATTTGCGATTGATTTACATAATGATGTTTTGCCAACCCCAGGCGCGCCAACAAAACATAAAATACTGCCCGAATTTTTGCCGGTTTTCTTCATAACTGCGATGTGTTCCAGTATGCGTTCCTTGATTGGTTGCATCCCAGAATGTTCGCTATCTAACACAGCGCGCGCAGCGATTAAATCAATATCAGGATTATCAGATTTATTCCACGGCATTGATAATAATTCGTCTAGATAATTTTTAATTAATCCACCTTCTTGGGACATGGGTGACATTGCGCGCATGCGTTTAAATTCAGACATTGCCTTTTCTTTGACATCTATTGGCATAGCAGATTTTTCTATTTTATTGCGCATACTGATTGAATCATTTTCTTCGTCATCTTCGCCCATTTCGTGTTGTATAGCGCGTAATTTTTCTTGTAAAATCGCATCCCTGCGTCCGTTTTCCATTTGCTGCTGAACGCGGCGATTAATGGAATCTTCTATCTTGGCGGTTTCGCCCATTAATGCAATTTGCTCCATCAACATAATCAGTTTTTCCCGCCATGTTTTTGCAGATAACATTTTAATAGCTGTTTCTGTATCAATATCCATCATTTGAACAATAGAATCCACAAATGCTGGCATAGGGTAGTTTTCAATTATATTATTGATTTTTTCAATTTTGGTTTTGCGAATATTCGGCATCCGTTGCAGGTTTTCCGCAATTTTATTCCTCAATGCAATTGTTTGTTCAAATTCAGAATCATCTAACTGTTCCAATAATTCATATTCAGATAAGAACAAACCGTCTTGTATTGCTGGATTAACCAATTTTACAACATTTGTTGTGCGAATGACCGCGTGAATTGCACCATCGGGCATGTGTAAAACCTGGGCAATTTCGCCCAGTGTGGCGGTATCAAAAATATCATCTGATTTATCGGCGCGTCCCCACGATTTTTGTGCCGCCAGGATAATACGCTGGGTTTGTGCGGTTGCGGCCTCAATCGTTTTAACAGATTCAGGGGTATCAACATAAACAGGCACCGTCAGACCAGGGTGCACAATTAAATCATGAACTGGCAAAACATATTCTTTCATAGCACATCAAATATAGACAAAATTTACAAATTTTCAAGGTTATAAATTAATGTTTTTTTTGATGTATTTATAATGCTATTATGCGTAACAACGCAGAACAGCGTTTGTGCTATCAAGCACAGGTGTAAAAACGTTTCCAATTTTGGTTGGATGGCGGTGATATACGCAAATAAGTCCACCTTTGTCTAATGTTATAGTATTGAATCTCTGTCGCCAATAAATGATGTTTTTTCAATGACTTAACTCATAAAAACCGGTGCAAAAAAAACTAAGGTTTAAAATCAACCACTTTTTGCATAATTTTGCTGTTGTTTAAAAATTCGCTGTAAGCCACAGTGGGTGTGCGTTTGCGCTGTTTTTATGGGTGTTGCCTTTTGTGGGCCTGATGGGGTGGTGCAAAAACCTTGGTTTATGTACCATTATATTTGTG
>JAGHVG010000030.1 GCA_018064405.1 Candidatus Enterousia scatequi
GCACCGGTAATCATGTTTTTAACATAGTCCGCGTGTCCTGGGCAGTCAACGTGTGCATAGTGACGTGATTCTGTTTCATATTCAACGTGTGATGTGTTAATCGTTATACCACGTGCCTTTTCTTCTGGCGCGTTATCAATTTGATCAACACCCTTACCTGCGTCAATACCTACACCATAATAGTGCACGATAGCAGCTGTCAATGTTGTTTTACCATGGTCAACGTGGCCAATTGTACCAATGTTGACATGTGGCTTTGTTCTTACATATTTTTCTTTTGCCATAGTATTTCTCCTTGGGCTTTGGCTTGTTATTTGATTTTTTGAAATCTGATTAATAATAAACCAGAAATCCAAAATCGCAAATTTTTTTTCCTATTTTATTTTGTTAGCTTTTTGATAACCTCATCAGCAACATTTTGTGGGACTTCGTCATAGTGCGACAATTCCATATACGGATTTGCGCGTCCCTGTGACAAAGAACGCAGGGTCTTAACATATCCGAACAAATTCGCCAGTGGCACGTATGCTGAAATCAGCTGGTTACCAAACTGGGTTTCAATACCGTTAATTTGTCCACGACGACTGTTCAAGTCCCCGATAATGTCCCCGACGTATTCTTCCGGTGTATTGACCGAAAGTTTCATAATCGGTTCCAATAATTTTGGCGATGCCTTTTTCATTGCTTCACGGAAGCACGCACGCGCCGCAATTTCAAAACATAACACATTAGAGTCAACTTCGTGATACTTACCATCTACCAATGTTGCTTTGAAATCCACTGTTGGATAGCCAATCAAAACACCTGTCTGTTGTGCTATCTTTAAACCTTTTTCTACACCTGGGATATATTCCTTTGGAATCGCCCCACCAACAATCTTGTTTTCAAATTCATAGCCCTTGCCAGGTTCCAACGGTTCAAATTCAATTTTCACCTGGGCGTACTGACCCGAACCACCAGATTGCTTTTTGTGTGTATATTCTTCGGTAACCGGTTTGCGGAATGTTTCACGATATGCGATACGAGGTTCGCCAACGCTAACATCAACCTTAAATTCACGTAACAAACGGTCAACCAAAATTTCCAAATGCAGTTCACCAACACCCGCCAAAATCGTTTGACCTGATTCTTCATCCACTGATACGCGGAAAGAAGGATCTTCTTTGGCCAATGCCTGCAAACCCAACGCCATTTTTTCAATATCTGCCTTGGTCTTTGGTTCCACAGCGATACTGATAACCGGTTCTGGAATATGGATGTTTTCCAAAATAATTGGATCAGATTCATCACACAAAGTATCCCCGGTAATTGTTTCCTTCATGCCAACCAAAGTCACAATATCACCCGCAGATGCTTCTTTGATTTCTTCGCGGTTATTAGAATGCATCAACAACATACGGCCAACACGTTCACGTTTATCGCGATTAGAATTATATATGTATGATCCAGATACCAATTTACCAGAATAAACACGTATAAACATCAGGTTTCCAACAAATGGATCATTTGCAACCTTAAATGCCAACGCGCTGAAAGGCTCTTTATCGCTTGGGTGGCGTTCTGCAACCGTTTCTTTGTCCATTTTGGTTCCCTTAATTGCAGGAACATCCAATGGGCTTGGCAAATAATCAACAATTGCATCCAACAACGGTTGAACACCCTTGTTCTTAAATGCAGTACCACACAAAATTGGGTTAAAGTTCTGGTTAATTGTTCCTTTGCGAATCAATTTTTTAATGGTCGCAACATCTGGAATTTTGCCTTCCATATATGCTTCCATAATTTCATCATCTAGGGTCACAACTTCTTCAATCAATTTGTTGTGTAATTCTTCGGCTTTGTCCTTCAATTCCGCAGGAATTTCGCCATAGATTGGATTAGAACCATTTTCATCTTCCCAAACGATAGAGCGCATTTCAACGACATCAACCACGCCTTTGAAGTCCGCTTCTGCACCAATTGGGAAATTAACGACCAGTGGATTTGCACCCAAACGTTCGCGAATCATATCAACACAGCGGAAAAAGTTTCCACCGACGCGGTCCATTTTATTGATAAAGCAAATACGTGGAACATTGTAACGATCCGCCTGACGCCAAACAGTTTCAGTTTGTGGTTGAACGCCCGACACAGATTCAAAAACTGCAACTGCGCCGTCCAAAACACGCAGTGAACGTTCCACTTCCATTGTAAAGTCAACGTGTCCCGGTGTATCAATCAAATTTATACGATGATCGCGCCAAAAGCATGTTGTAGCCGCCGACGTAATTGTAATACCACGTTCCTGTTCCATCCAGTCCATTGTTGCAGCGCCATCATGCACTTCACCAATTTTATATGTTTTACCAGTATAGAACAAAATACGTTCAGATGTGGTCGTTTTACCCGCGTCAATATGGGCCATAATGCCGATATTACGATACATATGTAAAGGTGCGGTTTTTCCAACTGACATTGTTTATTCCTTCTTTTGTTTAGATTACCAACGGAAATGAGCAAACGCTTTATTTGCTTCTGCCATTTTATGTGTATCAATCTTTTTCTTGATTGCACCACCAGTACCATTCAACGCATCCCGCAATTCTGCGAACAAGCGATCTTCCATAGAACGTTCGCCACGTTTACGCGCAAACATAACCAACCAGCGCAAAGCCAATGTTTGTTGACGTTCCTTGCGAACCTCAACAGGAACCTGATATGTTGCACCACCGACACGACGGCCCTTAACTTCCACTGATGGTTTTAATGCATCAACCGCTTCCAAAAACGCGGTCAATTCGTCACCGTCTTTGGCGATAGATTTCAATTTATTCATTGCACCATAAACAATATTTTCAGCAACTTCTTTTTTACCATCCCACATAACAACATTAATACATTTTGCAACAACCAGATTGTTGTATTTAGAATCTGGCAATATTTCACGTTTTGTTGCAGCTTTACGTCTTGACATTTATATTTCCTTTTTTGTTTCTTCACCCGCTACCGCGGATTACTCATCCGTATATCCGGATGTTATTTACTTGTTTTCGCCCCGTATAAAGAACGACCTTGTTTTCTTGATTCAACACCCTTGGTATCCAAAACACCACGAATAATGTGATATTTAACACCAGGCAAATCCTTTACACGACCACCACGAATCATAACAACACTGTGTTCCTGTAAATTGTGACCTTCGCCAGGAATATACGCCGTCACTTCGCGACCATTAGCCAGCTTAACACGGGCAACCTTACGTTGCGCAGAGTTAGGTTTCTTTGGTGTGGTTGTGTACACACGTGTGCAAACACCACGTTTTTGTGGATTTTCCATCATATCAGGCGCAGTACTTTTTACCGCGACTTTTTTACGAGGTTTCCGAATCAGTTGATTTACTGTTGGCATTCAAAATCTCTTTGTTTTTTCTTACTTTTTGTTGTACAGAATTCACCCCTTCAGACCTATTTCAACGCATTTGCGTGATTATAAATCTGTGAAAACGCGCAGAATTCTGTGTTTTTCTCTTTCCTTGATTACACGGAAAGCGAATATACTATAAACTGCCCACCCCAAAATGTCAAGAGAAAACTAGGTTTTTTTGATAAAAACAGCGATTATCCGCCACGTTCCAAAAATCAATAAGAAAAAAAAGGCCAGCAAACGCCGACCCTGTGGTAAAAAACCAATTATCCGTTTAGAAATCAATTCCAAATCTAACGCTTACCCCCCATGCTTTTGATTGGTGTTCAGCATTAACATCATAGGTAGCATATGCGCCAACATACTTTGTTTCGTCAAAGTTATAGTTCACACCGGCTTTACCAACCAATGGATTATTCATTTGCTGTAAATCTTCAAAATATCCATCGTGGCTGACGTCAAACATGTATTTGGCACCTGCGACAACATTGAAATCTTCATTGATAACATATTGCGCTTCTACCTCGGCACTCAACGTCCACATTTCTGCATCAATACCCCACGCAAGCCATCCCTTTTCGGCCAAACGAACATTCATATCAATATCATGAACACCGATGGTTCCTGCGATTGTAAAGTCACCTAGGTCTAAACCTGCCTTTACCCCCAAACCCCATACAGTTGCCATTGTATGCAAACCATCGTTCATGACAAATTCACGCCCAACAGATGCCAAAACATCCGCCTTGAACGCACACACATCCATAAAACGATATGATCCGTTCACATAAACATTTTCCAAAGATAATTGATGTGCATGATCCAAATCAGACCCATTAGCATTATCTGTATCATAAGACACGGTTGTTTCAACACCCAATGCAAAGTGGTCTGTAAAACCATACATAAAATCTTCAGTTAAATCATAACCATATGCCAAACGTGGATTCGCGTACGAATTTTCACCAGTTGTCAATGTTGTTATGCTCGCAAAATGTTTTAATGTAGGTCTGTATAATGGGTTTCCATCAATAACATTTGCAGCATTTGCACCTGTTGCTGCAAAAACAGCCAACACAGATGTTAAAGCAATTTTTTTCATAATTTTGTCCTTTCTGTTTATTAAACCACAACGGAAATATCCCGCTTGTTATAAAAAACCGTAGCGCATCGCATTTTACCTGTCAAGACCTATATTCCTAAAACAAAAACCGACCTGTTGGTCGGTTTTATATTTTGATTGGTAAATTTAGAAATCAATTCCGAATTTAACACCCAATCCCATAGATTTATTCAACTTATATGAACTTTCATAATCGCCATCTTTGTAGCCATGATGTAAACCGGTTGTTGCATAAACACCAATGAACTTTGTTTCATCAATGTTAAAGTTTGCACCAATCTTACCAGTCCAAGAACCTTCGTTTTTGATTTCTTCACCACCAATTTTATCGTCCAATATACCAACATAATCAACACCAGCAACCAAGTTCAACCAATCTGTGATAATATATTGACCATCGATTCCTAAATTGATTGTATGAATACCATCGTCATTCCAATTAAATGTTTCAGTATTCAAATAACCTGCATAAACATGACCAGCAATTGTGAAACAATCACCAACATAACCACCATTTAAACCATATTGCCATGCATAAGTAGTTTCTTCCTTATCAAAAGAATAATTTTCCTCCATTACATCTTTATCAAAGTGACCATACAAACTATTAACCCCATATTTAACACCGGCATCTAACACCCATCCATCAACATCCAAGAAACGGTAATCAGCACCAAAAGACACAGAATTATTATTAAGTAACTTTGCTGCGTTCATTCCATCACCAACAAAATCACCCCACAAAACATTTTTAAAACTGTCATATTCATAAACATTTACGTTCATATCAACAGTCAATCTATCTGTAACACCATATGCAAAATTTTCACTTAATCCCCAATTCTTGATTGAATCAGAATTTTGAAATACAGATGTATCCAATGATGTGATTGATGCAAAATGATTTTCACCAGGTTTATACAATGGATTACCATTGATAACGTTCGCAGCATTTGCCCCAGATACAGCAAACATAGCCAACAAAGATGTTAAAGCAATTTTTTTCATTTCTCTTCCTTTCTTTAGAGTTATAATGTTTCAAGATCATATCTTGATAATTGCATTGTAATATGAATATAAACCCATTGTCAAACTAATTAAAAAAATTTTTCTGCACAATTTGAAAAAATATCAAATTTATGATATAATTGCGCACGTCTTATTTGCGTGATTTTTTAATCTTGCGCCACGCTTCATGATTCTTAACATGCTCTTCATACGTCTTGGCAAAGTTATGACCGCCATGACCATCAGCAACAAAAAATAAAAACTTAGTCCGTGCAGGATTCAACACCGCGTATATTGCATCACGACCAACATTTGCAATCGGTGCCGGTGGCAAACCTGAATTACGATACGTATTATACGGACTATCTATGTGTAAATGCCCACTTAACAGTGGTGCACCCTGCATATCACCTAAACCATTTGTCAATGCATACACAACCGTTGGATCCGCCTGCAGACGCATACCTGAATTTAAACGATTCAAATACACACTGGCAACAATTGGCATTTCCTTTACCCGCGGTGTTTCCTTTTGCACAATGGATGCGAGTGTTAAAACATCGTTCCAATTTTTTAATGGTGATGGCATTCTGCGAATCTTGTTTTCAAAATCATTATGAACATCAACCATTTTTTTGCGCGCTAAATCCAAAACCGCCAAGCGTGATGTGCCACGCGCAACACGATATGTATCAGGAAACACATCGCCATCATGCAAATTACACACTGGCGCATTGTTTCCCGAATCGCAATTTACAGAACCATTTAATTCCACCGAATCGGATAATAATTGTTTTATTTGCTTTATTGTTAAACCTTCGGGAATAACGATTGTTGTTTTTGCAACATCACCATTGGCCAACATTGTTGCGATTCGCCACGCGCTTGCCCCGCGGGGAATATCATATATACCCGCCTGAATACGACCACCATTTGCCTGAACCGCAATTTTGAATGATGATACAGAATCTATGACGCCACGTTTCTTTAAATTATTTGCAACCGCTGATACAGATGCCCCCGATGCAACATTAACAGAAACAACATGATTGGATTTTTTAGGTCCTGCAAACATTCCCAAACAAACAATCACTGCGACTATTACCAACAACAAAGTGATACCAACACGATACTTTTTCAACCAAGATTTTAATTTTCGGACCATGGCGCAAATTATTACAGATAATTTTTACGATTGCAAATAATTACATTATCATGTATTGTTCCTTGATAGAGAGAGTGGCACAACACAAGGATATGTCTATGTCACAGATAATTACACTCAACGGCAATATTATAAAAGCAATTCGTCCCAACATCAATTTTTCATCACATGAAAAACGCAAAGACGATCGTGAAAGATTACGTTTTTCACACTGTCTATTTTTAACCCAGGATTCAAATGGTTTAAACTATCAAATCGCCACCCCACATAAAATTGTTCGTGTCATTGACCCAATAAAAACTAAAATTCCATACCCATTAGCAATTAATTTAGAACCTGTATCACATTTTGAAATGTCCGAAACAATAAATTTGGAAATCCCAGATTGCACGTTTGCAACACTACAGGCGCACAATGATACAAACCGACCAAAGTATATTAAAACATCTGATTTACAAACAAACGTTGTAAAACTGGGCGACAATAAAACAAACCTGGAATATTTAAATGTAGCAAAAATCACACAAAGATTAAATGATCTGATATATTTTGAAATAGATTTTACACACAAAGACGAAGCATTCAAATATCAATGGGACACAGATTCCTTACACGAACTGGCTGATTTATTGCAACCAGATTATGCGCATTGGCATCCGTTTATGCATACATTGTCTGAAAACGAAGAACATAAACAAAATACTGCAAATAAAATTTTAAAACAAATTTCTAAATTCGGCCATATTTATAAAACAGACATTGATGAAAATTACAACGAGAGAATACTAGAGCAACCGATTGCTATATTTGAAAAAATGCAAAACAACAAACACGTAACTGCATTACTGGTGTCAAAAAAACAAAACATCAAGTAAAAAAAATGCCGCATCACGCGGCATTTTTAATATTTCTTTTTATTTTTAGATTTATACCAACGATTCATAACATCAACTGCAGATGGCATTTCAATATGAGTCAACTTTATTGGGCATTTACCATTAAACATTCGTGAATCACGAAAACCAATTTTATCTGCATCATACTGGTCCGCAGCATAGAAAACCTGTTTTATATTTGACCATTTTATTGCCGCATTACACATTGGGCATGGTTCACATGATGTATATAAAACACATCCCGACAAATCAAACGTTCCCAACTTTTTACACGCACTGCGAATCGCATTAACCTCTGCATGTGCGGTGGGATCAGATTTTGGCACAACCGTATTATGTGCACGCGCAATCACAACACCATCTTTGACAATAACCGCGCCAAATGGTGATGATCCCTTATTCACAGATTTGGCACTTTCATCCACCGCCATTTGTAAAAAATCAATATGTTTGTTTATCATGATAATTTCCCCTTTGGAAATCATTATATCACATACCTCCCAAAACATAAAATAAAACCACCGCTATGCGATGGCTTAAATTTATGGTCACAGTCAACAAGATTCCCTCGGCACTTTATTGTGCCTGCGGGGCATTCGTTGGCGCTCAAACAAACTTATATTTATTTTCGCTTACTCATTGTCGAACCTCGCATTGTTCAACAATGCGGATGTATCAAATCATAGTGTCACATCCGACATAAAACAAAACCGGCATAAATGCCGGCTTAATTTTATGGTCGGAGTAACAAGATTCGAACCTGCGACCTCTACGTCCCGAACGTAGCGCTCTACCAGACTGAGCTATACTCCGATTTACCGCCCTATTCTATCAACACAATTTTAAAACACAAATATTTTATATGCTAAACAATATTATTCTAAGCATTTTGTTTATTCTTTAATATCTGTGGCAGTGCAAACCGATAGCCCAACTGCCCAAACAAATCAAAATATTGGCCCCTTGTCAGTTCTATTTGTGTGTTGTCGACAAAAACACCACAATGCTCTTCCCATTCTTGTTTAGGGTTAAGGCCATTTTCCCCATCCATACCTACCACAGAAACAATCAACATACCATTTGGATCCGATAAATTATATTTAACCAAATCCTTTCTAAATCCCCCCGGGGCATCGTGTTTTAAATAGATAGATTTTAAAACATGGTTCTTTGCATCTTTTGCTTGTTTCATCAATGATTCATATACAGAATTTGTCGTCATTTTTATTTCCTTTATTTTACACGTTTAAATACAATTGACGCATTTGTGCCACCGAATCCAAAAGAATTGCTAAGCACAATATCCACATTGCGTTTCTGGGGCTTGTTTGGCACCAAATCAAAATCACCAACCTCGTCAATTGGGTCTTCCAAATTAATTGTTGGTGGAACAATATTATCGCGTATCGCCAGAATACTGAATATCGCCTCTATCGCGCCAGCGGCACCCAGCAAATGTCCCGTCATAGATTTTGTTGATGACATACATGTATTGCCGCCACCAAACATTTCACACACCGCAATCATTTCACCAACATCCCCCAGTCCGGTGGATGTCCCATGCGCATTGATATAATCAACATCAGACGGTTTTACACCCGCATCCTGCAACGCAATTTTCATCGCACGTGCACCACCAATACCATTTGGCGCCGGCGCAGTTATATGATACGCATCTGCGGACAGGCCATAACCTGCAACCTCGGCATAAATTTTGGCGCCACGCGCAACCGCATGATCATAATCTTCCAAAACCAACATTCCGGCACCTTCGGACAAAACGAAACCATCACGGCTTTTATCCCAAGGGCGCGACGCACTTTGTGGTTCGTCATTACGTGTTGATAATGCACGCATTGCCGCAAACCCCGCCAAGCCAACCGGTGTAACCGCACCTTCGGTCCCACCACACAGCATGATATCTGCATTGCCGTTTTTAATAAACTGTGCTGCCTCTGCAATAGAATGGGAACCCGTTGCACATGCTGTTGCAACCGAAATATTTGGTCCCTGCAATCCGTAACGAATTGACGCATATCCCGCAGTCATATTTATAATAGATTTCGTTACAAAAAACGGGCTGACAAAACGCGGACCGTTTTTATCTAAGTCCAGCGCAATACTAGCAATAGATTCCAGCCCACCGACACCACTGCCGATTGAAACGCCAAATCTTTCCTTATCACCATCATAATCAATCAGACCCGCATCACGCATTGCTTCATCCGCGGCAACCAAACCATAAATAATATTTTTGTCCATCTTGCGTTGTTCGCGTGGCTCAATAATGGCATCTGGATTAAATTCACCATCACCTGTCCCTCGCACAGGCACACCCGCAATTTGTGAAGCAAACTGTGACACATCAAACAAATCTATTTTACGAATACCGGAATTGCCCGCCAAAATATTTTTCCACGCATATTCAATTCCACACCCCACAGGTGACACAATACCCATTCCCGTAACGACAACCCTTTTCATATAATCCATCCTTTGCTATCACGCTACATGATACAGATATTAGACATTTTATACAATAAAAAAATCCGTTGGCAAATGCCAACGGACAAAACTACGCAACCAGATTATTTTGACTGTGCTTTTTCAATGTAAGCGACAGCATCGCCAACTTTTTCTAATTTTGCAGCATCTTCATCAGAAATTGTGATATTAAATTCTTTTTCTACTTCCATAACAAATTCTACAACATCCAAAGAATCAGCCCCTAAATCATTAACAAATGCGGAATCTTCCTTAATTTTATCCTCTGCGATACCTAACTTATCCGCTACGATTTTCTTTACTTTTTCAAAAGTTGTCATTTCATATCCTTTATTTACGTTAAAACTTTGCGCCATAAAACCACAGGCGACTTCAACACTACACTATCATTTTATGACCATAGTGTCAAGACATTATAACAAAACCCAAAAAAAACCAACAAATATCAATATGTTAACAACTGTTCCAACAGGATATTCATATTGCGGCGAACATCTTCACGATCAGACGCCCATTCCAAATGCCGCATCATAAATTTGTGAACATCATCCATTGTCAAATCTGGAATCTTGGCGTTTTCTGCAACACGCGCCCACGCGACACGCGGATCAGCCAAATGATTTTTAGCCCGACCAACAAAAACCCAATCACAATTATCCTGTGGCATATTTTGCAACAACACCGACGCCATATCAGACAACGGCCAATCACGCCAAACATAACGATTAAAATCCAAATCCTGCCACTGCATCGCAAAGATTTTTGATTTTGGTAAAAAGCTATAAATCAGCATTAAAAACGCCCCACGTAACATTTGCGATTCCTCTTGATTTATCGCCTGAACCAATGACCGCAAACCATTTGCTGTTAATGGGCGATACCTACGACACTGAATAATCCGCGGCATATTTGCAATTGGATTTTTTTTAACATAACCCATTTCCAGCGCATACTTAAACACACTTTGTAATAATTCCTGCATACGCCCCGCGATTGCACGCCCATGAATTTTAGATATGACATCTGATACATTTTGTCCAGAAATCGCATCAATATTTATATCAAACAAATCTTGTAAATGCGTGTTTATTGCACGCAATAATTTTACTTCTGAATCTTCGCATCTGCGGACACGATTTTTTATATATATTTGAATAAAATCTTTAAAAGGTATTTTTTTTCTGCGCACCGGAATTTTTTTTGCTGCTTCTTCCAAAATACCCGACACAGATAACCGGGCCTGTTCAATATCAACATCTGGATAATTTCCAATTATAATACGTCTATCCCTGCCATGAACACGCTTGCGCACAAAAAAAGTTTTAACCCCACGTGACGTTATATACATGCGCAACCGCGGTTCAGACAAATCCTGGACAACATCAAAACCCTTTGCTGGCGCAGGCAAGTTATCCAGAATATACGAATTAAAGAAAAACTGATGCGCCATATTAATTCCTTTTAATTATTTTGATTTCACAAGTATATTTTTCAAACTTTTTATCAGTTGACGTTTTGCATTCGCCTCTTTACGTAAGGCAATTTCTAGCGCTGTCTGATTTTGTTCATACACAATGCGCCTATCCTTATATTTACATCCAGAACAAAACGGACTAGATTTAACATCACCATACATAGCCAAACATTTAGAATAACTGACAACAGATTCCGCCCTTATGTTAAAAAAACAAGGACCCGCCCCTGCCTTATCCGAAGATATCATATCCACACTTTCAGCAACCCTTGCCATTGCTATTTTTGTTGCTTGTTTCGTCTTTCTATATTCTCTGACTGCTTCCTTTAAATACATTTTATTCACCAACCTTTAACGCATTGATAAACGCACTTTGTGGGATTTCAACATTACCAAATGTGCGCATACGTTTTTTACCTTCTTTTTGTTTTTCAAGTAGTTTCCGTTTACGTGTAATATCGCCACCATAACATTTTGCCGTAACATCTTTGCGATACGCCGCAATAGTTTCACGTGCGATAATTTTTCCACCGATTGCGGCCTGCAATGGAATTTTAAATTGATGTCGTGGGATTAAATCTTTTAATCGTTCAACAATTTGACGACCACGTGATTCTGCCACATCACGATGACAAATAAATGACAACGGTTCAACATTTTCTTCATTTACCAGTATTGATACCTTGACCAAGTTAGACGTTTCATATCCACACACAGAATAGTCAAACGATGCATACCCTGACGATATAGATTTAACCCTATCATAAAAATCAAAGACAATTTCTGCCAACGGCAGGCGATACGTCAACACCGCACGATTTCCGACATAAGAAATATTTTCCTGAATTCCGCGACGTGCCGAACACAATTCCATAATACCGCCCATATATTTATCAGGCATCATGATTGTCGCACGCACCCATGGTTCTTGGATAAAATCAATACGTGTTGCATCGGGCATATCCGCAGGATTTTCCAAATCAACAACATCGCCACCGTGCAAATGAATTTTATACAGCACACTGGGCACAGTATTAATCAGGTTCAAATTAAATTCACGCGACAGACGTTCACTGATAATTTCCATATGCAACAATCCCAAGAATCCGCACCGCAACCCGAATCCCAACGCTGACGATTTTTCGGTTGTGAACATAAACGACGCATCATTCAACGCTAATTTTTCGGCACTTTCGCGCAGGTTTGGATAATCATCTGCGGACACTGGAAAGAAAGATGAAAACACAACCGGCACAGACGGCTTAAACCCTGGCAACGCATCACCACCACATTTTGAATCAACAATTGTGTCACCAACTTTACAATCATGAATTGTTTTCATTCCTGTAATAATAAATCCGATTTCCCCAGTATTCAATGAATCGACATTTACCATTTTTGGTGTAAAGTATCCAATTTTATCAACTGTGTATTCTGCGCCTGTGGCTAGGAATCTAATTTTCTGGCCCCGTCGCAAACATCCATCAACCACACGCACCAAAACCACAACACCCAAATAAGAATCATACCACGAATCCACCAACAACGCGCGCGTCGATTCATTTTCGCATCCATCTGGGGCGGGCAGCTTATTAACAATTTCTTCCAACAATTCTGGGACCCCGGCACCGGTTTTTCCCGACACACACAACGCATCATCTGCATCCAGTCCAATTGCATCTGCGATTTGTTGACGTGTGCCATCAACATCACTAGACGGCAAATCAATTTTATTCAGCACCGGCAGCATTTCCAAATTATTATCCAACGCCAGATATGCATTAGCGAGTGTTTGAGCCTGAACCCCCTGGGTTGCATCAACCAGGATAATTGCCCCTTCGCATGCGGCCAAACTGCGTGACACTTCGTACGAAAAGTCCACATGTCCCGGCGTATCCATCAGATTCAGTTGATATACTTCGCCATTTTTCGCGTGATAATTCAAACGTACCGTTTGTGCCTTGATTGTAATACCGCGTTCGCGTTCAATATCCATAGAATCCAAAACCTGGGATTTCATTTCGCGCGATTCCAAGCCACCTGTAAATTCAATCAACCTGTCCGACAGCGTTGATTTACCATGATCAATATGTGCAACGATAGAGAAATTTCTAATATGTTTTTGGTCCATTACCTGCCCTTTACCATGCGGCAATGATACACACGTATATCGGATTAAGCAACTAAAATTTTACGTCAGCGACAAAATAGTTATCCCCAGCACCGCAAATGCGACCGCGCCGAACACCAAATACCAGAAATATTTTTTAACAATTCTGTTTGCGAATTCCTGGAACCGCGCCAACAGCCCCCCCACGATAGCAAATCGTGCAGTTCTAAAAATTGCGGACACACCCAAAAACACCAGTATCGGATAATGCATAAACCCGGCACAAATCGCCAGCAATTTATATGGGATTGGTGTAACGGCAGTAACGATAATAATTGCGACACCATATTTGCCGAACATTTGTTGCGCGACTGCGAATTTATCCATACTAGAAAAGTTTTGAATTATCCACATTCCGACCGAATCGAAAACCCAGTATCCGATTAGATACGCGATTGCGCCCCCGACCAGTGACCCCAACGCCGCCGCCGTAATAATTGGCAACGCGCGTTTTTTATTTGCGACGATTGGTGGTGTCATAAAAACTTCGGGTGGGATGAACAAGAATATAGATTCACACACCGTCATCAAGAGCACGACCCATGAATACCATGGTTGTTCAGATTTCTGTAAAATGTATTCAGAAAATTTCATAATTCACTTGATTGTAACGAAATATTTACTAAATTACAATCATATAAAAACAAAGGTAAAAAAATGCCGATAAAAAATTCAAATCGCGGTGCCCGCATGGCCAGTAAAGTTCAAACATTGGTTGGGGAAATATTGCGTGACAAATATAGTGACGATGAGATTGTATCATCAATATCGCTGGCGGGGTCTGACACGCGTGGCGGAACACAATTTGTAAAATTGTATTATTATATTCCACACAACAGCGACCAAGATGCGATTGAAAAACGTATGAATGAAATAACGAAAAATGTTCGTTTTGAATTGGCATCACGCATGAACCAGAAATATACCCCTGACATCCGTTTTGTTTATGATGACACATTGGATCGTGCCGAACGCATTGATGAATTACTAAAAAATCTGTAAAAAAACTGTCCGTTTGGACAGTTTTTATTTTATCTGCTAATCAATTCCCATTTCAGTGTTGCAACACCATTCGTAATTGTTGCGGTCAGGCCATACACCCCATCACCCACGGCAGATAATCCTGTACCCACCTGTGCCAAGGAACCAAAATCAATTTTACTTGTCCCTATCTTAGCATCAGATGCAATATCCACATCAACAATCGTATTATCCAGGATTTTGGCACTTGTAACTGCACCATCTGCCAAATCAACAGCAGCAATCGTACCATCGGTTATAGTGCCGCCCTCTCCACCAGAAACCGCACTCAATGTTGCCAAAGAACCTAATGTTGGTTTATTAAGAATCTGTGCAACACCAGATGTTGCATTCCAATCAGAATTAACCTGTGCCGCAGGAATTGTTGGTTTATCATCTAAATCTTTGTACGAACCAGTGGTTGCAACTGTTGCTAAATTTGCTGTATTCGCCTTGCCCGATATTGCGCTTGCAACTGCCTTACCAGACATTGCATCCCCAGATGTCGCACTGTATGTATCTGTGACGGTTGGAATTGTTGGTTTATTAAGAATCTGTGCAACACCAGATGTTGCATTCCAATCAGAATTAACCTGTGCCGCAGGAATTGTCGGTTTATCATCTAAATCTTCGTACGAACCAGTGGTTGCAACTGTTGCTAAATTTGCTGTATTCGCCTTGGTTGCAATTGCCGTATCCAATTTAACCAAATTATCAACGATGGTTGTTCCTTCGGGTTCGTCTGAATTATAAGCCACTATATAGTTAGTCCCATCTATATCATCCGGAACCCCTAATACATCATAACCGACCTTTTTCTTAACGTCTTGTTTCAGCGTTCCAGTTGTCTGTTCCAACACTGAAATCCGACCAGTCACATCAGTCACGGCCTGGTTTGCAATAATTTCAGCAACTTCAATGGTTGGGAATTTAGAATCTTTACCGGTCGTCATGCCAGCTATCTCAGACGCAACCGCACTGACGTTGCGACCACCTGCAGTATATTTATTGCCAGCATTTTCCTTTGTCGCCAAATCGGTTTTATCCGCCTTGGCAAGGTCAATTACATCATACATACTGTCCACATACTGTTGGGTTGTTAATGTCGACGACTTATCTTCTGCGAACGCAGCCATCGTTGACAATATCGTTGCACCGCAAACAAAAAACGCACCAAATTTCATCAGAACTTCCCTTCACTATTTCCTATACAACTTTAAAACAATTCACTCATTCAATGCAAGTGATTAAACATTAAACGAATAAACTTTTTTTATTCCGTCATGTCGGGGGAAATTTCCCCCGACACTTTCAGAATATTTTTACCGATCAGATTACTTACCTGCACTAGCAGAGAAAGTCGTTGAAGTAACAGCATAACCCAACGAGAATGTATTAGTTGATTCATCCAAATCTAATCCAAATCCCGCAGAGTATGTTGTATTTTCATCCGTCTTGGTTTCCAATGCATCAACACGTGTATCCATAGCAGAATTCAATCCATCAGCATAAGTTTGTGCCTGTTTCAAAATACCATTGTCAGCATCATTGATTGCTTCAATCGCCGCGGCATTATCATCGGCTGTGCTCTGTGCTGCGTCTGCTGCATCCTGTGCTGCGTCTGCTGCACCCTTTGCTGCGACCGCCTTACTATCTGCAGCAGCAGCTGCTGCTGTATTTGCTGCAATCGTTGCTTCATCAGCTGTCAAATTTCCATTGATTGTTTGAATCGATGTTGTATGCCCAGAAACTGTATCACTCAATGTATTCAAGGCACTTTGATCTGCTTTACCTGCAATCGTTGTTGCATAACCATCATATGTAGAAACTTTTCCAGATGTGATACCAGAATTTACCGCCGCCAATTGGTCCGTATCCAACGCAGCTTGTTTGGCGTTCCATGCCGCTTTGTCTGCCGTTGTGACGTGGATACCTGTATTCATAATATGATCTGTAACTGTGGTCACCTTGCTAGCCGTGATACCTGAATTTACCGCATCCAACTGATTACCATTCAAAGCGTCTTGCTTACCAGCTGCTGTTGTCTTTGCTTCTTGTGCTGTCTTGTCTACAGTTTGTATAGCGGTTGTATTCTGACTAATAGCTGCTGTATTCTGATTAACTGTGGCGGTCAAATTGGTTATATTTGTCGTATTTGCTGAAACATCCTGTTCCAACTCTGCCAAACTCTCTGCTGTTGCAATACCCGATGTTTTTGCATCAACGTATGCCTTAACAGTGGCATAATCTTGACCCTGCGCATCCTTACCTAATTCACCAACTAAATCTTTTGCTGTACCTGCCGCATCAAATTTTGATTCATCAACAGTGATGGTTAATGCCGCATTGTCACCCTTTCCTGATGTTTGAATAACAATTGCATTGTTATTAACAGTATTAATGTTAGAAATTGTTTTTTCGACCGCAGTATTATATGCGCCACGAACGAACCCAGCGGTCGCCAATGCGGTATCTGCCGCTGATGTTTCTGCGTACGCGCCACCCATCATCAATATTGATGCCATCGCGCCACTGAACATAATATTTTTTACTTTCATTGTTTTTCCTTTCTTTTCTTTTTTTATTTTCTTTCTTTATTTGTTCATTTAATACATTTTACATTAAATCAACAAACCCTTGTTCCGTGGGGTTTCCCCCACGAAACAATTTGTTTATATTCACCCATCAGTTTTTTACTAATTTGATGGTGTAGCACCGCCATTCCACGAAGTTGCAACATTTGTAACAGCAATAGTTGTTTTACCAGTATCCTCATCTGTCGTCAAATCAATGTAAGAACCTTCTTCAAGCCCACTTACACCAGCATTTTTAAGAGCCGCATTCAAATCATCCGTCTGAATTGCAGTATCAGCCAAGCCCAAAGATTCTTGAACATCAGAAGCTAATTTCGCCTTTGTAACATTTGCATCTGCGATCTTGGCAGTTACAACAGCGTTAGCAGCGATCTCGGTGCTTGTAACAGCACTTGCAGCGATTTGATCAGTACCGACAGCATCATCAGCGATCTTAGCTGCCGTAACAGCATCATCCGCAATCTTATCTGTTGTAACAGCACTTGTATCGATTTGAGTAGCTGTAACAGCACCATCTGCAATCTTCACTGTTGTAACAGCTTTTGCATCGATTTGATCAGTACCAACAGCACCATTCGCAAGCGAAGCTGTAACCGACTTTAGTAAACCTTTTTCTTCTGCTACACTCACGACAACCTTGCTATCATCTGCTGTATTAACCGTTTGATTCAAAGCATTAATTTTTGTATCAATCTGATCACCAACAGTACCCGTACCAGCCTGCGTTTGTAACGACGCGATTGCACTTTCGTTGGCAGCGATCACATCTGCGATGCTACGTGCAGCATTATTCTCACCATTATTATCATACAAAGCATTTTTCGCACCAGAATAAACAACCCCAGATGTAATCAGTTTGGCATTATTAGACGATACATTATCAGCTGCAGTAACACTAACCGAAACACTGTCCAATTTACCGTCCACTTCTGTAACACTTGCACTAAGACCGTTGGTATTCGCTGACTGAGTAACGTTTGCATCCAACGAATGAACCATATGATTAGCATATGTTTTTGCATAATCTTCAGCTTCCGCAACACCTTCCTTAACATATTGCGCCGACGCCAAACGAGAATCCGTACTCAACCCCGTCGTAGTAAATTGTGTAGGTTCAGCCGTAGTTTGATTTTGAGTATCTGCGTATGCGCCACCAATCATCAAAATTGATGCCATCGCACCACTAAACATAATATTTTTTACTTTCATTGTTTTTTCCTTTCTTTCGTTTTGTTTGTTTTTTGTTACCATTCGTTCATTTAGTGTTTTTCCCATTAAATCAACAAACTATTGTTTGTTCCATGGGCGTGGGGATTTTGCCCCACCCCATGAAATGATTTAGTTTTGTGAAAAATTAAAGTCAGTCGAGAACTTTGTCGCAACATCGTTTGCCAAACCAACCGTAAATGTTCCATCTGGACCTTCAGTAACGGTTATATAATCCGCCGCACCCGATTGAACATCAATCGCATTGACCTTTTCATTCAATTCGTTGATTGCACCAACAACAGTTTTTTTCTCGGTTGTCACGGTCTTTGCAAATGAACCATTTTCATTTGGGGATTTTGACATATCCCAACCCAACTGATCCTGCATACGCAATGTTGTTGCATTTACCATATTGGTAACACCAGTGGTAACCGCAGTATTAATAACACCACCATCCGCAATCGCAGTTGCAATCTTGTTATCAACAGAGCCAGGAATATTTGCTGTACCAATCAATGTGGTAATATCGCTTTCAGCATTACTAACACGCGTTGCCAATGCACTGATATCAACCGTTGATCCACCAGTAACATTGCCAATCATAGTGTCAACGTAGTCCTTTACATCAGCATAAGGTGTCGTTCCACTTTTGTTTCCCAAATTACCAATCGCTGTTGATATCTTAGTATCCGCCGCCGTTCCAGCCGCACTGTACACAGCACGCAAACCACCATCAACATATTCTTTGGTTGTCAAACTAGCTTCACCAACCGCAGCAGACGCAACACCAATCATCAGAATTGACGCCATCGCCCCGCCAAATATTAATTTTCCTATTTTCATTTACTTCCCCTTTTTTTCTTTTTTTTTTGTTCAAATTTCCATACTAATCTTCAAAACTTATACCCTGTTCGTCAAAATCGGTTGCATAATCATCAAGCTTTTTCCATTGCGCACCAGCGGTCGTCCGATTTAACACATACATTCCATCAGCACTAGGCGCAGTCCCATATTCCGTCGTGACCCAGGATTTTATACTGGCCACATCACCACCCAATGCCGAAACAACCCCAGCCACAGCATCCTTGAACGTTTTGTTCGTTGATGATATTTCTGATTGCACAATATACGGATCCGACGCATCCTCTTTTTCCTGATACAACAATTTCGCATCATCTTTGGTTAAAAAATCTTCCAATTGATCAATAATACCAACCGTTTCATTTCCACCATTAATTTGTTCATCCAAATTTTCCAACGCATCAGTGTTCGCCTTAATATCCTTGGCGTTTTGATCAATCTGGCCCGCCAAATTAGCAATATCTGCAGCGGTTGCGCCACTGCCCCCGGTGGAAATATTAACCCCACCCGTCACAGATGGACCCAAATATTTACCAATGGACATACGCTGATCCCCGGATGACGAAACCTTGGTTTCAACATTTGATATACGCGGTGTTGTTGATGCACTAACCTTGGCCGTTGGTGTCACACGAACAGACCCCGCACGCGCAGACGTTGTCGCAGTGCCACCAGATTTCGCAGCAGCAGCAGACGTCGTCCCAGAATATGTTCCCGCACCACCCAACGCACGCACAGACGGTGCCGCAACCGCACCAGAAACCCAGCCGCCACACAGCACACATATTATAGTTAATGCAGATGTTATTATTTTATTTTTCACTTCTTTCTCTCGTTTTTACATTTTATCATTTTTGCCGATTCGCTGTCAATACGCTTTTTTAATTAAAATCCGTATCTTAATCCCAATGTCACAGAATTGTCCCAAATTATGCCGATTTTATTGCTTACATAATAATCATTTGCAGCCACTGTCCATGTCACTTTGTGTGTTGAACCGGTTATTGCCGACAAACGATAACGCAAATCAAATGTAAAGTTTTCATCCAATGGAATTGAATAACCCAACATTGCAGATCCCATAACACCAACACTTGTTTTCTTGGCACCATTCCACACAAATGTCGCCGCATTAATTTCTGTCATCGGCAGTGCAACACCAGCACCAAGCCCCAAATACATTCCAAAATCAAAATCGTAATAACCATTTAATGTTGCATACGGGATTGACAATTTAAATTCTGTACTGTTATCCGCCTGGCTGAAATTGCCGATATATCCCGCCTCTAATTCAGCCCGCCAATAATAGTCAAACGTATGACCAACCGACAGGCCCCCCGCAAACACCGGTTTGAACGAAAAACTTTCATCTTCACCGTATTCAGGAACAAGTATATCAATTTCCCCACTACGTTGGTTATTCGTCTTGTACTCATTCGTCCAATTCAAAAATGACATTCCCAGGCGACCCGTTACATACCAATTACTGCGTTCACGATCCTTGTAATCATACGTGACGTTGTATCCGCCATCCGATGTTTTTTTAATCTGGCTGGCCGCAGAAAACGCAGAAAATGGTGCAATCATAATCCCCACCAACGCAATAGATAGTATTTTATTCATATAAAACCTCCGTACATATTTCTGCAGTATTATATCACAAAATTCACTATTACCCAAATACAAAAAAACATATATTGACATTTTTTTTTAAAATTTATACTATACCCACCGTAGTTATGAAAAAAAGGTGAGAAAATATGAAAAAAATTGCAGTAATCTGCGCCATATGTACATTAGCAGCATGTGCAAGAACACCAAGTGATATTAACGGTGCCCAGGAATATTTCGCTTTCGATTCGGCTGAAATCACACGCGATGCACGCAACGGCTTAGAAGCACAAGCACGATATATGAAAAAGCACCCAGAGGCAAATGTTGTTTTGGGTGGTCATTGTGACGAACGCGGTTCAACTGAATACAACCTGGCGCTGGGGGCATTGCGCGCCGGAAATGCCGCACATGTCTTGATTAAAGACGGTATTGAATCTAAACGTATTAAAACAATTTCATACGGTAAAGAAAACCCATTGTACAAAGGCACTGGCGAAAAGGTTTGGGCAAAGAACCGAAATGTTACAACCAATATCGCAAAATAATAAAATGTCCCAGACGGGACATTTTTTATTCCTTTTATTTATTTGACCAATATTCCTTTTTTTACTATGCTGATATCATAATGGAAGAAAAGACAGTTATATCTTTTGCAAATGTCGGTGCATCTTATGATAATGATGCGGATGTGCTATCTGACGTATCATTTAATATTCGCCAGGGTGCGTTTTATTTCCTAACCGGACCATCAGGCGCCGGAAAAACAACTCTGTTACGACTGATATATCAACTGCATCGGCAATCACGCGGACAAATAAAATTGTTCGGAACATCAACCAGCGAACTCACCCACGATGAAATTGCACACATGCGGCATAAAATGGCAATCGTATTTCAGGAATATTCCCTGATATCGCACTTTTCGGTTTATGATAATGTCGCCCTGCCCCTGCGCGTACGTGGCGTGGACGAAGAAAAAATAAAAAAACTGGTGGGCAAGGTTCTGGATTGGGTTGGATTGGCAAAATACGCAAACGTTAACCCAAAATCACTATCGGGTGGGCAACAACAACGTGTGTCTGTGGCGCGCGCAATAATAATACAACCTGCAATATTACTGGCGGACGAACCAACCGGAAATTTGGACGATGAAAATGCATCACGGTTGATGGAACTGTTTATACAAATGAACAAAATGTTTGGAACAACAATTATACTGGCAACGCATAATACAAAACTGATAGAAACGTATAAATTCCCCGTAATCCAGATTGATAATCACCACGTTAATTTTATAACTGACAAGAAAAACGAATCGGATGCGGTAAAAAAAATATGGAAGGGTCCAAAACCACAAAACTACCTCAACGAACTGTCCAAACAATTTGACGATATTGGGAATATATAATGAAACAAAAAAACGCTGTATTTTCGTTGGTACGCGAACAATCTGTATTTATGACAGTGATTGTTGCCATCCTTACATTTTTAGCGGTTATCTCACTTGGCCTGGTTTTATCAATTAGCACAGGTGTCGTTCGTTGGAACCATCAATGGACAAACATGGCAACAATACAAACAAACGCAACCCCAGAAAATGTAGATAAAATCTTGAACGCGAATCGCGACGGTATAAAGACAATAAAAAAATTATCTGATTCAGAAATGGATAACTTGATGCGCCCATGGGTTGCAAACGGTAAAACACTGCAAAAATATCTGCCCACCATGTGGGAGGTGGAATTTACATCAAAACAATCTATGGATGATACTGCAAAGCAAATTGCACCTGTCGCACGTTTCATGCCACACGCCGATGCACTTAAAAGCCCAATGTCAACCGGATGGAATTTGGTATTAATATCATCAATCGTATTACTTATCGTGTTGGGCGCAATTGGCGCATGCGTATTATACACCGTTCAAAACATCGCAACCGTTCATAAACGCGAAATTGAAATACTGAACCAAATTGGCGCCCCAGATTCTTTTATAGCAAAACAAATGCAAATGATTATTGCCAAGATTTCTGCCAAGGCATGCACAATCGGTTTTATATGTGCGACACCACTGCTTTGGATAATACTGCACGTTTCCCACAATACCCGCACAGGCCTGATGGCAATGATTGATTTAAATGGTATTGAATGGATTGTGTTATTATTACTGCCCGTCACAATTATTGCACTGGCAATATTTATTACAAATCGCACAACACTGAAAATATTGGCAAAATAGAAAAATGAAAATAATAACACCCTCACTTATTATATTATCACTTTTCGTCATTGGCGGCATGATATTCAAACTGTCGGCACCAATTACATGCGGCGATTTTATGCAGGATGATACTGTATTCGTATTAACTGGTGATGCACGCAGGATACCGTTCGCAATGCAAAAAATTAACGAAATACAAAATGCTAATTTATACATAATTGGGGCTGGGGCACACGGATATATTCAAAATGAATCAGTTCCGGTAAAAATAGAATCTAATTCTAAATCCACATATCAAAATGCACTGGCAATCAAAAAAATCGTTAAGGCACAGAATTTGAACAGAATCGTTATTGTCACCACTGTTGAACACATGAATCGTGCCGAATATCTTATTCGCCATGAAATTCCCGACGTTTCGGTCATCGCATGTCCCGTTGGGTTAAATGGTATGCCTGTTGCTAAGCGCGTTGAACGCTGGACAACCGAATATATAAAATATATTGCAACTATGCTGGGTATCAAAGAAGGTTAAAATGTTACGCACAATTTTATTTAAAACATGTTTTTATCTGTTATTTTTGCTGTGGGCACCAATAATGGTAATCGCACTAGTATCTAGACGTTTAACACGAATGTTTTCAATAATAATTGCAGACGAATGTCTGTTTATAGCACGAACAATCGCAGGTATCAAATATGAAATCCATTACCCAGAATCAGAAGAAACCGATATTCCATTGGCACCAAACACAAACAAACGAAACGATGGCAAGGTAATTATTGCGGCCAAACATATGTCCATGATGGAAGTAATTATTTTAACCCGCACAATATCCAAATTCACGTTTATTATAAAGCGCGAATTAATGTGGATTCCTATTTACGGGTGGGTATTTTGGCGGCTCGGTCTGCAACCCGTAAACCGCAGTCGTGGCAGAACAAATATGCACAAACTAACCACATCGGTCAGTAAAAAAATTATGAACGGCTATACACTTATCATATTCCCCGAAGGCACACGCGTTAAACCAGGTGATAGGAAACCCCTAAAACGTGGTCTGCTGTTCATCGCACACGAATTAAAACTGCCAATATTACCCGTATCAACAGACACTGGTTTATATTGGCCAAAACATGGAACAATGAAACCCGGAACCGCAAACATCTATTTTGAACAGATGTTGCCATCAACCGCGACACTGGACGAAATATCCGTGGCAATCAACCGGCACAGCGCATAAATTATTTGTTACACCATCCAATGCGTTTGCCACCATTATATGCACGTCCAACATTTTCAGAAACCAACACATTCCCAACATCGCGACCCGCACTATCAAACACATTGGCATCAATACGCCCTAAATACTTATCATCCTTGATATTTTGCAATTCAACAATCGTTCCAACCGGTATCAATTCACCCAAACGTTGTTTTGCATATCGTGCCTTAACAATTTCCGTATCACATTCACCATGTATTTCAGGCGTATCAACATTACGCAGACGAACACGTACCGAAATTTCTGTATCAGAATCTGCCAGCATCACCTGACCCGAAAAAGTATCCCCATCAACAATATATCCAACACGCGCCGGAACGGCATATGCCGCCCCAACAGTAAAAACCATAACCAAAAACAGCGACCATGTCTTCATATCTATTGCAGTTTGGGCGACCATGTCGGTTCAACACCATTAACACCATCTGGTAATTCAATATCATATAAATTCTGACCGGTAATATCCACACTGCGAATATGGCTGAAACGTTCTATATCATCATCGGCCTTTTCTGTTTCATAGTAAACCAAACGACGTGATCCGGGCGCCCAAGAAGGTGCTTCCATATACCAGCCCCCCGCCAAGACCTTTTCATTTCGTCCATTGGGCGACATTATCCCGATATAAAACGTATCGTCCGCAATCTTGGTAAAGGCAATAAATTGCCCATCTGGCGACCATGCTGGTGTCGCATAGCGCCCTGCCCCATATGTGATACGTTCTTCGGCCCCAGAATCTAAATCCAGGACGTGAATCTGTTGACGCCCCGAACGATCAGAATTAAACGCCAATTTTTTTCCATCTGGCGAATAAGACGGGCTGGTATTAATAGAATTTCCAAATGTTAATTGGCGTAATTCTTTGGTCCCAATATTATATTCATATATATGTGTAATACCATCCTTGACCAGCGACAGTGCCACACGCGTTCCATCCGGTGAAAAGCGCGGTGCAAACGTCATACCCCCAAACCTGCCCAATCTGCGTTGTTCCCCAGACGATAAATCCAGTGTCCAAACCATTGGGTCATCATCACGATACGACAAAAACACAATCGTATCCATATTTGGTGAAAAATGTGGCGACATGACAAAGGCGTTTGCATCTGACAAATAGCGTATTCCATAACCATCCTGATCCATTATCGCCATACGCTTAACACGCGCATCAATCGGACCTGTTTCTGCAATAAATACTATCTGAGTATCAAAATAACCAACTTCGCCCGTTAAACGTTCATAAATAGCATCCGCCATTATATGCCCCAGGCGTCTGGCAGATTTTTTCGACGCGACCAAACTTTGTGCCTCTATCTGTTCTTTGCCGTCAACATCCCAAACATAAAATTCCAGCTTATATTGTCCCTTATCTGTGACGGAAACTTTTGCCTGAACCAATACTTGTGCTTTGATAGCATTCCACAGATTAAAATTTGGCATTTCGTTCATTTTGACATATTCTGGCAATGCCTGGTGCGAAACCATACGAAATAAACCCGTTGATTTCAAATCATTTTCAACGACTGTTCGCATCATATCAGAATCCTTGGTTGAAATATTGCCAACTGTTTCAAATTTTTGAACAGCAACCGAAATGGGACTGGCCGCACCTGCAACAATATCAACCTTTAATTCAGCAAGCGCAGATCCAAACACGCAAAACACCAGCGCAAAAAACGCAATTATTTTTTTCAGCATATTCCTTTCCTTTTTATATACTTGTTATTCGTCAATATCTATCATTTTAAAAACCTTCCCTACTATTAACCTACTAAACATTTTATATTCATCAAACAAAAAAATCAAGCCATACAACAAACTATACAGACACCCACACATCTGCCACTACAAACTTGAATACAAATGTATTGACAAACGTAAATACAATGTTATAGTCGTCTGTAGTGGCGGCTGTATTGCCATTGGTATAGGAGTATGTATTATGCCAAACGTTATGCAACAACTGTTCGTTATGAACATAGAATCACTGTTACGTGAATATGCTGCCTATCGCGCTTTCAATAAATCCGACTGTGTTATAAATATGCGGATACCACATCAAATTTTAGATAAAATAAAACAACTGGCCGAAGAACAACACGTCCCATACCAGTCGTTAATATCATCTGTATTATATTCACTGGCAAACACCGAAGAAAAAAAATAATCAGAAACCACAAAGCCATGTACCCAATTCAAGAACGTTTAGACATGTTACGCATCACACGCGAAGAAATGCCAACACCAGACGGACGAATTGCGCACTACTTTCTCTTATCCAACATATTTCACATAACACACCCGTACAACCTAATCCCCCCCCTCACGACAACCCAATATTATTCCGGCTTTGACTTTCGGCCCGCAAAGTTTTTAAACATACCAAACCATGAATTTTTTGCACGACATATTATTGACACAGACCAAGACGCCCTATTAACGACATATGCAGTATTTAACATCATAAAACACGATTGGCCAAAATACACCCCCGATTATTTGATATATCTGCTATCATTACAAGGCACCCCTATTAACCCAGCCAACAAACCTGAAATTCAACGATATTTGGAATACAACAAACTACGGACCAACATAACCTACCTTATTGGCAGAACAACCAAAAAAAACAATATCAAAACCAGTACGCACGATATTGTCAAGGGGACCATAGTAAACGCATTATTTGAAGTTAACGGCACACCCAAAAGAACCCCAACGGATGCACTGCGGCTGACAACCCTGCAAGCATTAAACGATACAATATATTCTGTTTTACACAATCCTGTTGCACAACATGATACCACAGATGAGCTTATGGTTTTACTTAAACAGCAAATTATTGATATCATGACCCGAAAACAACTTCTACAACCAGACAGTTCACTCAACCCCAAAATAGCACATGCCAAAGATATATATGACCAAACATATGCCAGATTCCAGGCTAGATTCGGTCACGAAACATTAAGGTAACATCATGCATATATCGCATCAAATCTTAGGCAAGACAGGAAAAACGGTCAAAAAACAACAATAAAAACTTAAGGAATTCCAAAATGATGTCAGACAAACGAATACCAACAAGATTTCAATCACTACAGACAGCCAAACATTATTTGGGAATAAACGAACCACTGTCGCTATTTGACACAATGCCCCATACCGAATACTGGAACTTATCTGACATAATAGATATCGTCACCCCAACAGAATACCCCCAAGGGCTTCAAACTAAAAAAAACATAACCCAAACAGAAATATACAACATATTTGACTTTTCGCCTATACGGGTTAAAACAAACAAACTATCTAATACTGATTTTTTTGAGAAACACGTTGTTCCTTTCAAAACCAACTCTGGTTCCGATTTATCCCTAACCAGATATGCCGTATACAATATTATAAACAGGTTCTATCCAAACAACATTTTTGATTTAGTGTACTTTATGGTCCCATCAGATACACCCGTTGAACAAATATACGGAATATCACAAAACTTTAAGCGTATTTCGGAACGCGAAAAACTAAAGCAACAAGAACGATACCTAGCGGGTGTCACAAAAAAATATAACGCGCAATTTTCAACCATCCAGGCAATTCTTCAAAACACATTATTTGGTAATACAGATATGCACAAAATTAAATTATTCCACCACATTCCCGATAAATCACCAACTGCGGACTATATGGGCGCAAAATCATTAAGGGCCAAAAACAACGCAATATATAATGCCATCGCCAACATAGATACAAACAAAACGACCTATAACACCTTTATATCTTTAATCCAAAAATCTGCCATGGAACAGCGTCAACGCATGCAATACAAATACGGCATCACCCCAGAACACGATATTTATTTTCAACCAATATCTAAAACACAAGGTATATTTAACCAAATGCGCAAAAAATTTATTAAACAGTATGCCTTTGAAACATTGAGATAAAAAAAAGCGACACAAAAGTGTCGCTTCTGTTATCAAATCCTGATATTAATTCCATCCATCCATCAACTGTGGTGCACAACCAATTGCATTTTGACCGGAAGCACTCAAGACAAAACTCAAAACAATGCCGATCGCAAATAACAATGTAAAACCAACAAGCAAACCAGTTCCTCTCTTTTTCAAATCATCAAATTTAGCTTCACCCTTAGATATAAATTCCCATGCCCAACCGGCAATATAAAACCCAGCACCAACGAATGCTAAAATCCGCAAAATCTGAAAAACGCTTTGCATTTTTTCAATTAATAAACATACACCTTCCATATAAAAACTCCTTTCTTGTTAGGCATATTTTAGCACAATTTTATGACACATTCAAACAAAAAATATGATATAATGTATGCCAGAGAGAGTTTTTTACCATGGCAACAACTAATTATTCCGAATACGGACTGGTTAATACAACAAAAATGTTCGCACACGCCATAAATGGTGGCTTTGCGGTGCCGGCATTCAACATTTATAACATGGAAACATTGTGCGCCATTGTCACAGCCGCCCGACATACGCACAGTCCGTTAATTATTGCCGTATCCGAATCCGCACTAAAATACATGGGCGAAAATATGTTAATGGGCATGATTAAAGGGTTAAAAATAAATCCGTCAGAACAGATAGTGCTGCACCTGGACCATGGATCATCTGTTGAGGCATGTATCAACGCAATCAAAATCGGTTTTTCATCCGTTATGATTGATGCCAGTAAACTGCCTTTTAAAAAAAATGCAGATGCCACAAAACGCGTTATTGAATTCGCAAAAAAATATAATGTATCGGTTGAATCTGAAATTGGCATTTTATATGGAACCGAAGACGAAAATACAAAATCAGACATTCATGAATTCACTATACCCGAAATGGCTGAAAAATTTGTGAACGAAACACACACTGATTCATTAGCGATTGCAATTGGAACCAGCCACGGCGTTTACAAACCAACGACCGACACTAATAAATTACGTTTTGATATTTTATCCAACATACAATCACGTATGGAAAACACCCCCCTGGTTTTACATGGCGCATCCATCGTGCCACAGCGTATTGTTGAAACAATTAATAAATTCGGTGGCAAAATCACAGCCAGTCAGGGTATTGACCCGCATCAATTATATATTACCGCAACAAAAACCCACATTTGCAAAATAAATATGGATACCGATCTGCGACTGGCTTTTACATCGGCCGTTCGTCAATCGCTATATAAAACCCCAGAAAACATAAACCCGCGCGAATATCTGAGCATGGCACGCGATAACGTATGTAACAATTGCCTGTATGCAATTCGCGAAATTATGAATTCAGAAAATAAAATATAAAAAAATAAATTAGAACAATACAGATACACGG
>JAGHVG010000009.1 GCA_018064405.1 Candidatus Enterousia scatequi
CAGATAGTTCCAATGAGTCCGTATACGGTCTAACGCAAGACAACACGTGGGGTGTGACATTATATACAGGTGATAAAATAAAGGGAGAGGCATTATGCAGCAGCATGGAAGGGATATATGGCAAACCTGGTAATCCTGATGAAGCATTTGATGAGGACAATAGTTATTATTGCTGGTGCAGGATGACGAGTCCGGCTGTGTCGCGTTGGGTGTTCCACTACGGCGTCTACGGCAATGCGGGCAATTGCGCGGGCAACTGCGCGGGCAACTGCGGTTACGGCGTCCTGAGCGTTTCCGATTTCCGTTCGGGCGTCTTTTCGTCCGTCGGCAATTGATGAAATGTATTACGCAAAACGTATCAAAACACCACCGCCCATCTGGGCGGTGTTTTTATATGGTTTTGCATAAATTACGTTGAATTGTGCGTTGGATTTTTTCAGCAACTGCTTGGCGAACTATATCAAAATTATTTTGTTCAACAATTAATTTTGCCAATGCAACATATGCATCTGCGGTCCGAACAATAATATTTGGAATATTATCCTGTTTGCGATTGATGTTTTTCAACAGTTCTTTTTGCAGATTCAAAAATGCAATCAATTTATCGTTTTGTTCGGTCATAAAATTCTGGTTCTGAATTTTTTGGTTTATCGCATTGTTGACAGTTTTTTTAATGTCATATGCACAAACAACATGATTTAACGTTATAAACATATCTGCGGTTTCTGATGCGATATTATCAAACGAATTGTTTAATAATAATTCAGTGTGCAATTCTGTCATTTCTTCCAGACACATGGATATTTGATAATTTATGCCGTTTTTCGCAATCAGTTGTTTTGACATCGTATCTAATTTTTCGGGGGTGACCAAACTTAGTGCATCTGTGAAACAAATGTTTGCCGGGGTTATTGGCTTGTTCAACGCCTTGTATCGGATACCAACTTCGTCAAACATTTCAAATGATGTTTTTACGGTGTCGCGCCATCCATTTATTTTGCTTTTTTCTGCATCTTCTGTGGGGGCCAGGAATATAACTTCGCTGATACCCGATTGTATGATTGCACGGGCACAGTCAACACATGGTGGCATTGTCACATATAAACTGCAATTGCGAACACTGCCGCCAAAATATGTAATGTTGTATATGGCGTTACGTTCTGCATGTTCGGTATATTGATATTTTTGTGGACGTTCGTTACGCTGTGCAATATCGTCACGCACACCGCGTGGAAAACCGTTATATCCCATTGAACGAATTTCCTTGTCTGGACCAACAATAACACATCCGACCTTGGTACTTTCATCCTTGGACCATGTGGATATCGTTTTCGCTAATTCCATAAAGCGCACATTCCATTTTTCTGAAAATGTAAAAGGGGCTTTTTTTGCATCATCCATCGCGTTTGACCTTTGTGTTGGCTCTCTCGCAATATGAATGTTATAATAACAATTTGAATTTGCAAGATTTTTATTCACTTTTGAAAAACATGTGGTATGGTTATCGGTATGACAAAGACATACGCTGGTTTTATTGCAATTATGGGCCCAACAAATGCTGGGAAATCTACGCTTATCAATCAAATTATGGGGCGCAAGGTTTCCATCGTTTCGCACAAGGTGCAAACCACCCGAACACGCCTGCGTGCAATCAAAATGTTCGGCAATGTGCAGATGGTTTTTGTTGATACGCCTGGTGTGTTTCGTCCGTCGCGCCGTCTGGATAGGGCGATGGTTGGCGCGGCAATGGATGCGGCATCTGATGCGGATGCAATATTGCTGGTAATGGATGCAGCCAAGGGAATTACCGACACTGTCCGTGATTTAATTATGCGTGTTCATGATAATAAAAACTTGTTTGTTGCATTGAACAAGGTGGATTCAATCAAAAAAGATGTTTTGTTGCCGTTGGTTGCAGATTTATCATCACTGGCGGATTTTAAGGAAATTTTTATGATTTCTGCGTTAAAAAATGACGGGGTGTCTGAAATGCTGAAATCTTTGGCGGCGGTAATGCCTGAATCACCATATTTATATGATGCAACGGATGCATCTGATGTGCCGGATAATCTGTATTTGGCGGAACTGACGCGGGAAAAGATTTACAAATATATTCACCAGGAATTACCTTATCACATTAACGTTGTGACCGAACATGTTGATGTTGATGAAGATGGGGTTTTGGATATATATCAAAAGATAGTCGTGCAAAGTGATGCGCATAAAAAAATTGTTGTGGGGCGGGGTGGTGCACAACTGAAACAAATTGGAACCGCCGCCCGTCATGATATCCAGGACCAGTGGGGTGTTAACGCGCGCCTGCACCTGTTTGTGCGGGTAGAGGAAAATTGGGAAAATGTGGCAGAAAACTATACCGACCAAGGATTAGAATTTAAGTAAAAAAAGGGTAAAAATGAATCAAGAACTTAAAGAAATTGGTGAAAGATATCAACGTGAGGTTGAACAAAGGATGATGACAATTAGTGGTATATGCGTTGCTGCTGCTGTTGTTGTACTTGTGGTCAGTACTTTGGTAGACCGATATCAAAGATCTGGCTATGTCATAACGGATATATCAGATACACATATTTCGGTTAAAAACATGTATGGACAGCAAAGATTATTGGTTGTTGATGATGATATGTTGAAAAATTCACGGTATCTTCGTGTTGGTGATACTATACGCGTGTATGAAAGGATGAGTGCTAAAAAATATAAAAATAGGGCGTTCGATGTTAGCGGTTTACACAAAAACACCATCAAAGTTGATAAACGACTGTTGAAACAGAGACAGGAACAAGCCAAATTTGATTCTTTGAAATGTGCAATTGCACGCGAAAATCAGGGAAAACAGAGATAAAAGGAAAAAATATGAACAAAAAAAACACAGAGATAGTAGAGGTTGTATTGTTTATAGTGATGGGTGTAGCTATGGTCTTTGGCTTTAGGCTAGCTGTCGCTGGCGATGAAAGTAAACGCGAAACAGGTGTTGTTCGTACCAAGAAAGATAGTGTGCTGTATATTTCTCCGGTGAATGATACGTTGGTTGATCGCAAAATGCAATTTACTGGCAAACCACAAGATAAACAAGCATATGATATTACTAGTGTTGGTGATACTGTGAAGTTTTATAATCCAAAACATAATGTCAATATTGTGGCGACCCCAGGCTGTTTGGAAAAAATAAATGGCAAATGTTTTGTCGATTTTAAGCGTGAATATAATAAAATTAAACAATTACAGCA
>JAGHVG010000012.1 GCA_018064405.1 Candidatus Enterousia scatequi
CACAAATATAATGGTACATAAACCAAGGTTTTTGCACCACCCCATCAGGCCCACAAAAGGCAACACCCATAAAAACAGCGCAAACGCACACCCACTGTGGCGTACAGCGCATTTTTAAACAACAGCAAAATTATGCAAAAAGTGGTTGATTTTAAACCTTGGTTTTTTTTGCACCGGTTTTTAGAAGATAAGTTATTGGTTTGTGTGATATTTTACTCTTGCAAAATTGGTGCGATTATATATAATATCGCCGTATTCGGAGATGTGGCAGAGCGGTTGAATGCGCGCGACTCGAAATCGTGTATACAGGCAACTGTATCGGGGGTTCAAATCCCTCCATCTCCGCCAAATTATTATTATAAGCAAATCACTTTTTACATGAAAACGTTTAACGAGCAAGTTTATGATATTGTTGCGAAAATCCCATATGGGCGTGTGGCAACCTATGGTCAGATTGCACAAATGATTGGTCGCCCACGGTGCGCGCGCTTTGTTGGGTATGCATCAAACAATCGTGCATCATGGCATTTGCCATGGCATCGGGTTGTGTTTCGTGATGGTTCGCTTAGTTGTGGTGGTTTCGCCGACCAGCAATATCGTGCCCTGAAATCTGAAGGTATTAAATTTAATCGCGATAAAACAGTTAAAATGGACGAATTCCAATGGGATCCCGAACGTGACGGTGTGCCGTTGAACGTCAGGGATTTACCATTGGTGTTTTAATTTATTTCTTTTTTTTGGTCTTGTGCAATTTAGTCAGAATAGTATCAATCGGTAATTTTTTAAATGTTAAAAACCATGCTTTAACATCCAGACCTGGCTTTTTAGAATTTGCGCGTTCATACATTTGTTTTGATGTTGATGGTGCACCCAATAATACTGGCTTGCCCATTTCCCAATTCGCGGGTGTTGGTGTTCCGAAATTATCACCAACCTGTAACGCAATCAGAATACGTTTGATTTCATCAAAATTACGCCCAACCATCGCAGGATAATATAAAATTGTTCTGATTATTCCCTTTGGGTCAATAAAGAATACCGCACGAACGGCATGTGTACCGGATGTGTTCGGATGAATCATTCCATACAGACGGGCAACATGCATATCCAGGTCATCTATCAATGGAAAAGTAATTTTTGTTTTTTTACCGTTCAGTGATATTTTTTCAATTGCATCAAACCACGCCAGATGTGAAGAATTTGCCCCAACCGACAGACCTATTATTTCTGTGTTTAGTGCGCGCAGTTCATCAATTATATTTTGAAATGCGATAAATTCAGTTGTGCATACAGGGGTAAAATCGTTTGGGTGTGAAAACAGAATAACCCATTTACCCGCATAGTCAGATGGAAATTTTACCACACCGTCTGTGGTCGCGGCGGTAAATGCAGGTGCAGAATCCCCAATTAATGGTAATTTGTTATATTCTGGTGTATTTTGTTCTGGCATGATTTATCCTTTTTGTTTTTATTATACTGCATTGGTTAATGTTCGGCATCAGGAAGCAATTCTTAGTAAAAAACACTTTATACTTGATAAAATGTGATAAAACGTAAATAATATAGTACAAACAAAGGGTAAAGTATGAAACGGTCTGACATAATAAGAACGATTCAGGTTCAGTTTAAGCACATGCGTGCATCTGATGCGGCGGCGATATTGGATACAATATCTGAATATATTGTTGAATCTGTGGCAAATGGCGACAGAATTGAAATTCGTGGTTTTGGAACGTTTCAATCACGTATGCGTTCTGCCAAGATGGGATATAACCCATGTTCTGGGGAATCAATGCCGTTGCCATCTGGCAAAACGGTTTTGTTTAAGCCCAGTCGTGAATTGACCAAAAAGATGAATGGATAAATCATGTTTAACAGAAAATCTGGAATAACAAATCACAACCGTGATAAATATGATCGCGTGCGCCGCTTGATGTGGATTAAGTGCGAATCATGTGGTCGCTTGGTGTATTACAAGGATTATAAGGACAACCACTATATATGCCCACGTTGCGGTCATGCATTTATTATGAACCCTAAACAGCGGTTTAATTTACTGTTTGATAATATTGATTGGGAAAAACTGACATTGCCGGTCGCCATAGATGATCCGTTACAGTTTACCGATCGTGTCACGTATGCGGACCGATTGGCTGATGCACGTAATGAAACAGGAAATAATGATGCGGTTGTATCTGCGGATGGATTAATTGGTGGTATCAAAACGACGGTATGTGTTTTAAATGGCTTTTTTATGATGGGATCTATGGGGCGTGTTGCTGGTGACGGAATTGTGGCATCTATGGAACATGCCATTGATGCAAACCAGCCGTTTATTATGGTTACGTCCAGTGGTGGTGCCCGTATGCAGGAAAATATTTTATCATTAATGCAGATGGCACGCACAACGGCGGCGGTAAATAAATTACATGAAAAACATATTCCGTATATCGTGGTTCTGACTGATCCGACATATGGTGGTGTAACGGCATCGTTTGCAATGTTGGGGGATATTCATATTGCGGAATCTGGGGCGCGAATTGGATTTGCGGGGCGTCGCGTTATTGAACAAAATATGCGTGAAAAATTACCATCTAATTTCCAGACAGCTGATTATTTATATGATCATGGTATGGTTGACATGGTGTGCAAACGTGGTGAATTACACGATAAAATTGCTGATATTTTGTCTGTGTTAACTCATCAATCTGTTGATGTAAAGCCAATCAAGGTTGCAACACCGAAATCAGAACGCGCCAAGCGCGTTCATGGCGCAGGTGAATCTGATGCCTATGACAAGGTGTTGTTGGCGCGTAATGAAAACCGACCACATTTCTTGGACTATATTGATGGTATTGTTGATTGTTGGACGTATTTAGCGGGTGATCGGTGCTTTGCCGAAGATGCTGCGATGGGATCAGGTATTGGATTTTGGCGCGGTATTCCATCGGTGATTATCGGACAGGAACAGGGACGCACGATCGAAACGCGGCAAAAACATCGCTTTGGTATGGCAAATCCAGACGGTTATCGCAAGGCCGTTCGTATGATGAAATTGGCTGAAAAATTCAATTTACCTTTGATTTCGTTGTTTGATACCGCGGGCGCATTTGCTGGACGTGAAGGCGAAGAACGTGGTCAATCCCAGGCGGTTGCATCTGCGATATCGGTTGGATTGAATATGCGTGCACCATATGTCGCCGTAAACGTGGGTCAAGGTGGGTCCGGTGGTGCAATCGCAATTGGCACAGGTGATCGTGTTTATATGCTTGAAAACGCAATATATTCGGTTATTGCGCCTGAATCATGTGCCAGTATTTTATGGAAGGATAACAAGTTTAAAACAGATGCTGCAACCGCATTAAAATTGACCGCCCAGGACATGTTGTCGTTCAATGTTATTGATGGTATTATTCATGAACCGGCGGGTGGGGCACATCGTGATTGGCAAACGACAATGGAATTGGTTGCAGATACGGTTTCTGCGGCAATCAGAGAATTACAAGAAATACCCGTTGCCGATTTACCGGCACGCAGGGCGGAAAAGTTTTTATCTATGACGCGTGATGTTGAAATCTATCAACCAGCACAACCATCGGAACAGGAAAACATATAATTTGATATAATAATATCACAACACCACACCGTCCATTTGGGCGGTGTGTTTGTTCACTGTTGTTTTTATCTATCTGGCAACATCAGCTCTTATTCGGTCATAGCAAACGTAATTTTTTAATTTGAATCCGTCTGATGCAGACCAATTTAACATGCCGTGCCAATTTTCATCTGGGATTTCCAGTGTTGGTAATGGGTATGGTGTGCGGGTTAATTGGGTCTTTACTTGGTCAATATGGTTAGTATAGATATGTGCATCGTGTAATTCGCCCTTTAATATTCCGGGTTTTAAATTTGTTTCCTTGGCATATAATAATAACAGCAACGCATAACTGGCGATGTTGTATGGAATACCTAGGAACATATCACATGAACGCTGGGTCCATATCAGGTTTAATTTACCGTCACGGACAATTAATTGATGCATTACGTGACATGGGGGCAGGGACATTTGTGGCATATCCCCAGGGTTCCATGCATTGACCAGAATTCTGCGATCGTTGGGATAATTTTTTAATTTATCTATGGCATTTTTTACCTGGTCAATACCGGGGTTGTGTTTGTCAAAATTGTCAGCAGGGTTTTCAGGGTTAAAATGATATTCGCTGCCGAAATGGCGCCATTGAAAACCGTATATTGGACCTAAATCACGTTCTGCATCTGCGATTCTGTTGTGTATTGCGATTTCTTCTGCACGGGTTTGTGGTTGTAATTTTGCCACCGATATATTGTATTGTGATTCAACAGTGAACGGGTTTGCCCATTCATCCCAAATATGGCAATTTCTGTCTTGTAACCATTTTTTATCTGTATAACCCTTTAAAAAGAATTCTAATTCAGTTGCAATATTTTTTAATCCCATCTTTTTTGTCGTAATTAATGGGAACCCATCCGCCATATCGTGAATAAACGTCGCCCCATAACCAATACCGATATCAGGTATACCCGTACGATTTTTACGTTCATCATGGGCGTTATCCAATATGTTTTGTAGTATGTTTAAATATGCCTGCATTTATGAATCCTTTCCTTTTTTATTCCATTTCTAGCAATCTGGTCGATTCGTTGCAATGTATAAAAATGCTTGCGTTTCTGTATATTTGTGTATATAATTGGTCTGCTTTTTGCGGGTGGGCGCGAATAGTATTCCGATTAACCCCACAAGACCTCGCAATAAATATTGATGATGCGATGGCAAACTTTGTATGAAATTTCTTATGAAAGATTTATCCAAAGATTTATTTAATCCAGTATCTGGCGAAGATTTTGTCCAGTTATTTAACAAAGAATATGGAACCCAGGAAACTTTACAGGGCTATGCAACCAAGGGAACGGTCAAGGATATCCGTGGCGATTTTGCAATGGTTGATGTCGGCTTGAAATCTGAAGGGCGTATTCCATTAAAAGAATTTGGGGCATCTGTTCCGTCCGTTGGTGACATTATTGATGTGTTCGTTGAACGTTATGAATCACGTGAAGGAACCGCTGTATTGTCTTATGCCAAGGCACGTGCTGAAAAAGCATGGAAAGATTTGGAAAAGACCGTCGCCGAAGGTATTGACCCAGAAGGAACAATTATTGATGTCGTTCGTGGTGGATATACGGTTGATATTAATGGCGTGTTCGCATTTATGCCATCATCACAAATTGATCATAAACCTGTACGCGATGCAAAATCTATGATTGGTTTGAAAGACAAATTCCGCGTATTAAAGATGGATGCACTGCGTACAAATGCGATTGTTTCACGTCGCGCTATCCAGGCAGACACGATTGCCGCTGCCCAGGCCGAAGCAATGAAAAACATTTCATTGGGTGCGGTTTTGGAAGGTACAGTCAAAAATATTACTGATTATGGTGTGTTTATTGATTTGGGTGGTATTGATGGTTTGTTGCACGTTACAGATTTATCATGGAAACGTATTAATCATCCACGCGAATTGGTTCATGTTGGTGAAAAGATTAAGGTCAAGGTTATTCAATTTGATCCTGAATCACACCGTATTTCGTTGGGTGCAAAACAATTGGAAGAAGACCCATGGGAAACAGCATCACGCGCATTTAATGTTGGCGATACAGTGACAGGTAAGGTTTCATCCTTGACTGATTATGGGGCATTTATTGATTTGGGTAATAATATTGAAGGTTTGGTCCATATGTCTGAATTGTCATGGACAAACAAAAATATTCACCCAAGCAAAGTTTTGCAAAATGGCCAGGAAGTCAATGTCGTTGTTTTGGATATTGATCAAGAAAAACGCCGTATTTCATTGGGATATAAACAATTGTTACCAAATCCATGGAATGAATTTGCATCTACACACAAGGTTGGTGATGTTGTCACAGGTCCAATCAAGAATACAACTGAATTCGGTTTGTTCGTTGCGTTGACACCTGATTTGGATGGTATGATTCACATTTCTGATTTGTCATGGGATAAACTGGACGAAGAAGAATTGAAGAAATTTGTTCGTGGCCAGGAAGTCACAGCAAAAATCTTGGACATCAACCCAGAAAAAGAACGCATCACATTGGGTATCAAACAACTAACTGAAAGTGCCGATAACAACAACGCTGCGTTAAAGAAAGGTGCGGTTGTTAGTGGAACTGTTTCAGAAATCACACCTGATGAATTGCACGTCACATTGGCAAATGATGTCAAGGGGGTTATCCGTCGCACAGATTTGTCACGTGAAAAATCTGAACAGGATACAGGCAAATACAACGTTGGCGATACTGTGGAAGCATCTGTTGTTTCTGTGGATGAAAATGTTGTTAAACTGTCAATTCGTGCATTACAGGTCACGTTGGAAAAGCAAGCAGTTAAAGAATTTGCAAATGAAGCAGATTCTGGATCTGTGCTGGGTGACATTTTGGGTGCTGCGATTGAAAACAGCAAAAAATAATGGTTGGGGGCAAACGCCCCCAATTGTTTTTTCATAATATATAGGCAAGGGGATATATTATGAAAAAAATTATTGTTATGATGGGTGGCCAGGGCGTTGGCAAGGGAACATTTTCCAATATGTTGGCGAATCGTTTTGAATACGATCATGTTGAAACGGGTGCTATGCTGCGCGCACTGCCATCGGATTCGCCAATCGCGCAAACGATTGCACGTGGCGAATTGGTTTCTGATGAAATGCTGTTTGGTTTGATTGCGGATAAATTGGGAAATTCAGATGTTATTTTGGACGGTTTCCCACGAACACTGGGCCAGGCGAAATGGTTGGTTGAAAATTTTGCTGATAAATATGATATTCGTGTAATTTATTTGGAAATACCCGAAGAATTAATGTTGGCACGCATCAATAAACGTATACGCGAAGGTGGGGGCCGTTCCGATGATGCGGATGTGGCGGCGGTGCGACGCAGATTGGATACGTTTTGGAATGTAACTGTGCCGGCGATTGAATGGTTGCGTAATGCCCAGGGAATTAAATTTGCCGTTGTTCATCCAGACGACGTAGATACAAATAAAAACTTTGAAAAAGTTTTATCTGTGCTGAATTAAAAAAAACCGCCCAGATGGGCGGTTTTTGTTTTTTATACTTATGTTTTACATCATGCCAGGCATTTGTGGTTGTGTTGATGCCGGTTTTTCTTCGGGTATTTCCGTCATAACAGCACCAGTTGTTAACATTACGCCTGCGGTTGATGATGCCGCCAAAATTGCCGTTTTAACAACTTTGGCTGGGTCAATAATGCCCGCCGCCATCATGTCAACATATTCATCGCTTTGTGCGTTGTAACCAAAATTATAATCTTTGGCTTCGGACACTTTGCCAACAACGATTTCACCGGATTTTCCAGCATTTTCGGCAATTTGTGCACATGGCGCAACAATTGCACGACGCACAATGTCAATACCAACATTTTGGTCGGTATTTTCGCCCTTGATTTTATCCAATGCTTTGACCGCACGAACCAGAGCAACACCACCACCGGCAACAATTCCGCCCGCGACTGCAGCACGTGTTGCCGCCAATGCGTCATCAACGCGGTCTTTCTTTTCTTTGACCTCTACCTCGGTCATGCCACCGACCTTGATTACGGCGACACCGCCGACTAATTTTGCCAGACGTTCAGACAACTTTTCGCGATCATAGTCACTGGTTGTGTTCTTTAATGTATGGCGAATTTCATCAGCGCGATTTTTAATTGCATCCTTATCGCCACCGCCATGCGCAATCAGTGTTGAATCCTTGGACACAACAACTTTTTTCGCCGAACCCAATACATCCATTGTTATATTTTCAAATGTCATACCCATATCGTCAGATATAACGGTTGCACCCGTCACTATTGCGATATCTTTCAGCATTTCTTTGCGTCTGTCACCAAAGCCCGGGGCCTTGACTGCACAAACTTTCAGTCCACCACGCAGGCGATTCACAACCAATGTTGCCAATGCCTCTGATTCAATATCTTCGGCAATTATCAATAAAGGGCGACCCGATTGGGCGATTGGTTCCAAAATTGGCAACAATGCCTGCAAACCGGTTATTTTCTTTTCAGAAACTAAGATTTGAACGCCATCTAACTCTGCCAGCATTTTGTCTGGATTTGTCACAAAATATGGTGACATGAATCCCTGGTCAAATTGCATGCCTTCGGTTATTTCAATTTCAGTGTCCAGGCCCTTGGCTTCCTCTACGGTAATAACACCTTCTTTGCCAACTTTGTCCATGGCGTCTGCAATTTTTTGCCCGATATCAGAATCGTTATTCGCAGATATTGTCGCCACTTGGGCAATTTCAGAATTATTTTTTACCGGCCGTGCATGGTCATCAATATCAGATACAACCGTAACAACCGCCATATCAATTCCACGTTTTATATCCATTGGGTTCATACCAGCGGCAATAACACGCCGACCTTCGTGAATAATTTTTTGTGCCAGCACGGTTGCGGTTGTCGTTCCGTCACCGGCATCATCGCCGGCCTTTTTTGCAACTTCCTGCACCATACGTGCGCCGATATTTTCAGTCGGATCCTTTAACGATACTGCGCGGGCAACCGTCACACCATCCTTGGTTGCGACGGGTGCACCGTATTGTTTGTCAATTACAACTGTGCGACCCTTTGGTCCCATGGTTATACGCACAGCGTTTGCTAATTTATCAACACCAATTGATAATTTATCTGTATCAAAAACTATATCTTTTGCCATTATGAAAGTCCTTTGATTTATAGAATTCCTAAAATATCAGATTCTTTGATTAAAACATAATCTTTGCCATCAATTTTTACTTCGTTCGCAGATGATGCCCATTTTGCAAATAATACTTCATCACCAACCTTTACCGTCATTGGAATTTGTGTTCCGTTTTCATAGACGCCTTTGCCGGCTGCGATTACGCGGCCACGTGATGGTTTTTCCTTGGCTGTGTCGGGAATTATAATTCCACCAGCGGTTTTATTTTCTTCATTAATTCTTTCTAGTAAAACATAATTGTGCAACGGTTTAAACATATAAAAACTCCTTGGCTGCATATGAAATATAGTCCCAAAAATCGTAATTTCAAGGTTGATTTTGTTTTATGTCATGCTATTGTAGAACGGTATCAAGAAAGGTGAAAAAGATGTACGATAAAAATAATGTATTTGCTAAAATTATTCGCGGTGAAATTCCGTCAAAAAAAATTGTTGAAAATGAATTTGCTATGTCTTTTTATGACGTAAAGCCGATTACAGACGTGCATGTATTGGTTATTCCAAAGGGTGAATATGAAAACGTGCTTGATTTTACCAAAAACGCATCGGCAGATGAACAGGCGGCATTTTGGAAATGTTTTGTTGAAACGGTTGATAAGTTGGGTGTGATGTGTGATTTTAATGTTTTGGCAAATGCGGGCAAAAATGCGCCATTGGCGGAACAGTCCGTATTTCATTTTCATTTACATATAACGGCTGGGAAAAGAATATGCAAATAAAGGTTCGTGTTTTACCGCGTGCGCGTCAAAACAGTGTTGCTGTTGATTCAGACGGCACCTTGCGTGTGCACACAACCGCCGCGCCCACCGATGGCAAGGCAAATGAAACGGTTATCAAGATGTTGGCAAAATATTTAAATGTGCCAAAATCACAAATAAAAATTATACGCGGCGAAACCAGTCACGATAAAGTATTTGAGTATTAAAACACCGTGTTGGGCGGTGGTTAACACTGTTGTATTTAATAAGTTGCCGACTCAAACAGAGGCTTCAGAAACCATCTGGGATTGTTGGTCATGTCTGAGGTGTCATAAGCGCATGAAAAAGCGCAATAGTGCGTGCATTCGCCTGAGAAGTTGTAGCCTTCTAACACCCAATGTGAAACAGACGGACTTGTCATTTTGCACCAACAACTGTCTCCAGAGCCACTAGGGTTCCCAACTGCCCCTATCAGCAGACCACCAGGGTTGCCGGCGCATAATGATTCACCTTTTATTGTGCCGTAACTAAATTGCGCCCCCCATTGACCTGCTTTAGTTAAGTTGAACTTGCTTGTGTTAGATTTCTTCTGACCATCAGTAGTCCAATAACCCCTAGATGTAGAGGGGGTGGTTGGATCAACACAACTAGCAAATCCAATATTATAACACTTATCACATTCACCAGTTTCGCGTTCAATCGTGTCAACAGGACATACACAGTTACCGCTTTCGTTCTCAATCTTGCCGTCTGAACAAGATGATCCCGAACAATCCTTTATGCTTAACGCATAGGTTTGATCAAAGGATAACAACGACCCGAACACGCCCGACCGGAAATCGGAATTGTTCTGGACGTTGTTACCGCAGTTGTTCGCACAATTGTTAGCGCAATTGTCCGCATTGTTGTTGTCGTTGTTGAACACCCAACGCGAAGCAGCCGGATACCGACCACCGCCCCAACTGTATACAGCAATACACCCATTTTCGGTTTTTTACGCCGAAAACTCTCTTTCTGTGGGGGACCAAATTGTTCCCCCACACCCCCTGCTTGCGTCCCATGTTGCCACATGGGACGGCGCATTACGCTGTATATGTTGCATTGCGCAACATATACAGAATCCGTTTTACGCGTTGCGTTTTGCGTGATACATT
>JAGHVG010000033.1 GCA_018064405.1 Candidatus Enterousia scatequi
CTATATAAGGGCAAGCATTGCCATCCAGAGTACATATTTTTGTATAAAACAATCCCATTTTTAATCCTTTTGTTTATGATTATTCAGTTACAAATATAATACATATTTTTATTTTGTCAAGTAGTTTGTTAGTGTTTTTTATTTTTTGTGGCTGCGAATTTAGTTTTAGAAAATAAAAACCGGCAAAAACCGGTTATTTTATTTTTGATTCTGTTTTAATTCTAGTAATAATTTTTTAATTTCCATATTTTCTTGGTGCAACGCACGAAGGTTTTGCATCAGATTTACTATCACATCAGATTCATCAGTACATTGGTTTTTAATTTGACTCCCACAAAAAGAATCAGACAGACAATGACCAAATATACTTAAAAATCGGCAATCATTATTTAAACTACCACATATTTTTGTCGACATAACAAAACCTTTTTATTATTCATATATTTTATACAAATACCACAAATGCACCTATTGTCAATGTAATTTATTTGATTCTGGCGGTTTTACAATGTATAATTTAAAAAAAGGCATGTAAATGGCGTCTATTTATATTTTCCCAGGTCAAGGGGCACAAACCGTTGGCATGGGATACGATTTATATAAAAATAACACGTCCGCACGCGCGGTGTTTGATGCGGTGGATGGTGCATTGGGCGAAGAACTGTCTGATATTATATTCAACGGTCCAATGGATAAATTGACACTGACGGCAAATGTTCAGCCGGCGATTATGGCAACATCCATCGCGATGTTGCGCGCGGCAAAATTGCCAATGGCGGATTATGTGGCGGGACACTCGTTGGGGGAATATACCGCATTATGTGCCGCTGGGGCAATATCGATTATGGACACTGCGAAAATACTGCGTATACGCGGAAATGCAATGCAGGCGGCGGCGCCCATTGGTGCCGGAATAACCGCTGTGGTTTTAGGACTGGATATTGATACGGTTAAACAGGTTTGCGCACAATTTGATACAGACGTTGCAAACGATAACTGTCCAGGTCAGGTTGTAATTTCAGGATTAAAAGAAAAAATTGAACCCACAATGGCCGCGTTAACACATGCAGGGGCGCGTCGCGTTATGCCACTTGCATTATCTGTGCCGGTTCATTGTCGTGTCCAGGAATCCGCTGCAAAGGCAATTAAACAGGCCCTTGAATCAATTGAGATACAAAAACCAACTGTTCCGATTATTTCCAACAAAACTGCAAAGCCAATGACTGACCCAGACGAGATTCGTGATGCATTGGTTTATCAAATGACGCACGGCGTTCGTTGGCGCGAAAGTGTTTTGAACATGGTTGATTTAGGCATAGATAATTTAACAGAAATTGGGCCAGGAAACGTGCTTAGCGGATTGGTATCACGAACAACAGACAAGATAACCATTAATAAATTGGAGATATAGATATGTTTGAATTAAACGGCAAAGTCGTATTGATAACTGGCGCAACCGGCGGTATCGGTGGCGCGATTGCACACAAGATGAAACAAGCAGGTGCAACCGTTGTTGTATCTGGCCGCAACACAAGCAAATTAAACAAAGAATTTGATGATTCTTATATCAAAATACCGTGCGATTTAGATGCCGAAGGCGCAGGTGTTGAATTGGTTATGAACACGATAGAGCAGGCAGGCAAAATTGATGTATTAATAAATAATGCCGGAATCACTGCGGATACGTTGTTAATGCGTATGAGTGACGAACAATTTGATAATGTCATAAATACAAACCTGCGTGCCGCATTTAAGACATGTCGTGCTGCAATTATGCCAATGATGAAGCAACGTTTCGGTCGTATTATAAACATGGCATCAATAATTGGAACAATTGGTGGCGCAGGTCAGGCAAACTATGCAGCATCCAAGGGTGGATTAATTGCGATGACAAAATCAATCGCAGCAGAGGTTGCATCCCGTGGTATCACTGCAAACGCGATTGCCCCTGGATTTATTCAAACACCAATGACTGATGTTTTACCAGATGATTTGAAAAAAACATACTTGGCACAAATACCTGCGGGTCGCTTTGGATTGCCCGAAGATATTGCAAACGTTTGTGTGTTCTTAGCATCTGACGAAGCATCCTACATCAACGGACAAACAATACATGTAAACGGCGGCATGGGGCGTTTTTAATTATGCAAGCATTTGATGTAATTGTTATTGGTGGTGGACACGCCGGGATTGAAGCAGCCGCGGCATCTGCACGTCGTGGGGCAAAAACACTTTTGCTTACTATGCACGAAAGTGATATTGGTGCGATGTCTTGCAATCCATCTATTGGCGGTCCCGGAAAATCACAAATGATTGCGGAAATCGCGGCAATGGGTGGCGTGATGCCACGTGCAGCCGACAAAAGCGGTATTCATTGGCGCACACTTAACGCATCACACGGTGCGGCGACCCAGGCACTACGTGCCCAGATTGATCGCACTTTATATCATAATGCCATGATGAATTTGTTGAATAACACCAAAAATCTGACGATAAAATTTGAATCGGTTTTAAACCTTGATTTAGAAAAAAAGATTGTAAATGATGCTTATAGCGCAAAATCCATTGTTTTAACAACGGGAACTTTTTTGGGTGGCCTGGTCACACGGGGGGATGAAAAAATTCCATCTGGGCGATTGATGGATAATGGGAAATATCAGGAAAATGATTCTTATATATCGGGTGTATTACGTGCGGCTGGGTTTGAATTGTTGCGTTTAAAGACGGGAACACCATCACGTATATATCGTAATTCTATTGATTTTAGTGTGTGTGAAGAACAACCCGGTGATAAACCACACGATTGGTTTGCTTTTGGCGATGAAAACAATAATTACAGCGAATTATGTTTTATTACACACACAACTAAAAAAACACATCAAATTATTCGTGATAATATTACACACGCACCAATGTATAACGGTGATATTCAGGGTATTGGACCGCGTTATTGTCCATCCCTTGAAGACAAGGTTATGCGTTTCCCGGAACACACATCACACCACGTATTTTTAGAACCAGAAGGGCTGAATAGTGATTTAATTTATCCAAATGGTATTTCAACCAGTTTCGGCGCAGACATTCAGGACATGTGGATTCGTACAATTCCGGGCTTAGAAAATGCACGCATTGCCAGATATGGATACGCGATTGAATATGATGCAATTGATGCACGTATGTTGACTGAAACATTAGAAAGTAAGGATGTTTCAGGTCTGTTTTTTGCGGGACAAATTAACGGCACATCGGGGTATGAAGAAGCTGCCGCCCAGGGTTTGGTTGCGGGTGCAAATGCCGCCGCATACGCATTGAATCAGCCAACCTTAAACCTGGACAGAACAAATTCTATGATTGGCGTTTTGATTGATGATATTACAACGCTGGGGGTTGATGAACCGTATCGTATGTTTACGTCACGCGCCGAATATCGCCTGAATCTGCGTGCAGATAATGCAATTTTTCGCCTTGGTGCGCGTGCAAATGAACTGAGATTAATTGACACAGATTCTTATTCTAAATTGGTGGACAAATGGAAAAAAATAGCCGATGAAAATGATAAATTTTATGCGGGCTATATTTCACGAAATGAACGCGAAATTGCTGCGTATAGGCGTGATGCAGATTTGAAAATTCCCACAACATTTGATTATAAATCTTTATCAGGTCTGACGAATGAACTGATTGAAAAACTGACTAAAACCAGACCAGAAAATATCGCTGATTTGTCGCGCATACCCGGAATGACACCCGCGGGAATAATGGTTGTATTGCGTAAAATTAAATGTGGAAATAATTAAAAATATATATTATCATGCTTTCGCATTGCCGGAGTAGCTCAGCTGGTAGAGCATCTCATTCGTAATGAGGGGGTCGGGTGTCCGAGTCACCTCTCCGGCACCAGAGATAACAAAATGGTGAATAAAAACATAATTATTATTAAATAATTGGCACTGCGCTTTAGCGGTTGCTGGGGCGCATACAAGCGCCTTTTTTAATATAGACGGAGTAAAAATATGGCATATCCAAAAACAGATGCAAAACCAAACTTTCCAGAACTAGAACATGCGGTCATGGATTTCTGGCGCAGTGACGATACATTTCATAAATCACTGAACCAAACTAAATTGGGGCACCCATTTATGTTCTATGACGGTCCACCGTTCGCGAACGGACTGCCACACTGGGGACATTTGGGGGTATCTGCGGTCAAGGATATGGTGTCGCGTTTCCAAACTATGCGCGGAAATTATGTTGTGCGCGAACTGGGGTGGGATTGTCATGGATTGCCCGCTGAAAATAGTGTAGAAAAAAAGCATGGCAAAAGTGCCAAGGATATTGTTGCATCTGATGGAATTGACACGTTTTGTGAATTATGCAAGAGCGATGTCATGACGTTTTCACATGAATGGTTGCGATATTTTGAACGTCTGGGGCGTTGGGTTGATGGCGGTGATAATTTTGGTTATCGCACAATGGATAAAAATTATATGGAATCTGTGATTTGGGCGATAAAGACATTACACGATAAGGGTTTGTTGTATAAAGATTTTAAGGTTAATCCGTACGATTGGAAATTAGGTACTGTTTTATCTAATAGCGAGGCATCATCAGAATACCAGGATATCGTTGATGACACTGTGACGGTTTGGTTTGAACTATCAAACGGTGACCGCGCGATTGCCTGGACAACAACACCATGGACATTGCCTGCAAATTCTGCATTGGCGGTAAATCCAAAAATGGAATATGTTCGCGTAAAACATGATGATGGCCACGTATATATTTTGGCAAAATCACGCCTGAAAGCATATGATAAAATTTTTGCACATTCAGCGATTTTGGAAACAATTACCGGCGATAAACTGATTGGATTAAAATACACACCACTGTTTAATTATTATGCAAACACATCTGATTTATTGTATCAGGTTATACCGGCTGACTATGTATCTGATAGCGATGGAACAGGTATTGTTCATATCGCACCGGCGTATGGCGAAGATGATTTTTGGGCAGTCAAGGCGGTTAATGCCCAGTTTCCAGTTATATTAAATGTTGATGATTATGGAAACTTTGACAATACGGTTACCGATTGGGCGGGCGAAAATATATTTGTTGCGAACCCAAAAATCATGGACTATTTAAAGGCAAATGGTCGCTTGGTCAAAAAAGATCAGCATAAACACAGTTATCCGTTTGGTCCACGCAGTCATGAAAAGTTGATATATCGTGCAACTGATGCGTGGTACATTGATGTTCCAAAAATATTGGATAAATTAAAGAAAAACAATTCATTGGTTGATTGGAAATCTGCTGGGGCACGTTTTTCTGCATGGATTGAGAATGCACGTCCATGGGGGATATCGCGAAACAGATTCTGGGGCGTACCATTACCAATTTGGGAACGGGACGGCGAATATAAAATATTTGGCTCAATCGCAGAAATGGAAGAATTCTTTGGCGAAAAAATAGATGATCTGCATCGTCCAACACTGGATAAATTATCACGTGATGGTTGGCACAGAATTTCTGATGTGCTGGATTGTTGGGTTGAAAGTGGTTCTATGCCGTTTGCATCCCTGCATTACCCATTTGAAAACAAGGATAAATTTGAACAAACCTTCCCGGCTGATTTCATCATAGAAGGCCAGGATCAAACACGTGGTTGGTTTTATTCCCTGATGGTATTGGCGACCGCACTGTTTAATAAACCTGCGTTTAAGGTTGTCGCCGCCAATGGTATGATTTGTGACGAACAAAAACGTAAGTTTTCAAAATCACTGCATAACTATGTTGACCCTGCGGAACAGTTGGAAACATATGGCGCAGATGCGGTTCGTCTGTTTATCTTAGGCAGTAATTTTATGAAGGCAGAACCCGTTGGTGTTGATAAAGAAGGCAAAGTATTCAGTGAATCAACAAAAACACTATTAACACCACTTTGGAATGCGTATCACTTCTTTACGTTGTATGCGAATGCGGGTAAAATCACTGCGGCTATGGATACAAATTCAGATAACCTGTTGGATAAATATATATTGTCTGAATTAAATGAAGTTATTAAAATCACAAATGATGCGTTGGAAAATTACAAACCAGATGTCGCAGTAAAAGAATTTATCAGATTCCTGGATATATTAAACAATTGGTATATCAGATTGAATCGCGCACGTTTTTGGGACGAAGACAAGGTTGCATTCAATGTGCTGTATGTTGTTCTAACAACATTGTGTAAATTGATGGCGCCGTTTGCACCATTTACCACAGAATATATTTACCGTAATTTAATGGGTGGTGCATCTGTGCATTTGGAATCTTTCCCAGTGGCAGGTAAATCTAAATCAGAAATCGTTGACGATATGCGCCGTATCCAGATGGTTGTTTCAACCGGCAAACAATTACGCGAACAGTATAAACTGCGTAATAGATTACCACTATCTAAAATAACTATCGCAGGCCCAGATATGCATGCGTATAGCGATATTTTGAAAAACGAATTAAATGTCAAAGATATTGAATTTATATCTGACATTTCATCTGTGGCGGATAGTTTTGTTTATTTAATCACACCAAAAATCGGCGCACGTTTAGGTGGCGCATTACAGGATATTATCCCAGCGGTAAAGCAGGGCAAGTATTCTGTTTCTGGCAACAAATTGGTTGTTGGTAATTACGAACTAGAACACGACGAATTTGAACAAAGATTAACTATCAAAGATGGCATCACCGGTGCGGCATTACCAGACAGCACCGCCGTTGTTGTATTAGATACAAATATAACACAAGATTTGATACTTGAAGGTTTTGCAAATGACGCGTTGCGCTTTATCCAAGATTCCCGCAAGGCCGCAGATTTTGATGTTTCTGACCGTATCAAATTAACGTATTCGGCAAATGGCGAATTAGCAAACGCAATTATCGCACACCAGGAACGTATTATGTCTGATGCGTTGGTGTTGGAAATGAATGTGGGCAAGGCATCGCAATTTGAAACCGATATAGAAGGCAACAAATTAGTCATTGATATTGAAAAAATAAAATGAAAGTAAAACTGACACCGGATATCTATTTTAGTGAAGTTCCAAAAACACTGAATATGAATATTCGGTCAGAATTATATTCAATAAACGAATTTACATTTGCGGTGGCGGTAATTCTGTCCGCACAGGCGACCGATAAAAAGGTAAACGAAGTCACACCAAAATTGTTTGCAATTGCAAACACGCCAGAGGCAATGTTGGCACTGGGAATTGACGAATTAAAAAAGCATATTTGTGTTATTTCGTTTTTTAACAACAAGGCAAAAAACATTATCGCACTATCAGAAAAATTACGTGGGGCATGCAATAACAAAATTTGGAAATTCCCGACAAAATATCATAACCGCGACGAATTAATGAAACTGCCCGGGATAGGGCAAAAGACCGCAAATGTTGTTTCAAATGTTTTGTGGGGCGCGTCCAATATCGGTGTGGATACGCATGTTTTCCGCCTGTCGCATAGATTCGGTTGGGCGGATGATTATGATAATACGCCAGAACGGGTGGAAGAAAAACTATTAAAATACATTCCGCAAAAATATCATGAAATGGTTAATCACGTTATGGTTTTGCATGGGCGATATACATGTACAGCACGGCACCCAAAATGCGAAAAATGCCCCGTAGATGCATGGTGCAACGCAAAGGATAAAAAACAACCGGCATAACGCCGGATATTTTTTTATTTATCCCTGATTTTAGCAGGGCACTTTTTTTCAACATTTGAAATTACAGAGTCCTGTATGTTTAACAATTCACTGTCTGACATATTTTCAGTTGGGTAAATCGTAATTGTAAACGCAATTGACTTTTTCCCATCACCCATATCAAACGCATCAAAAATAACCGCATCAGAGATTTGTGAATTCGCGTTCAACGCCGCAGCAATTATTTTATCCGCTGCGAAATCTGTATCGGTTATAAACGCAAAGTCACGTGTTATTGGTTGAAAATCTGTCATTGGAATCTTTTTAGGTTTTGGATTTTCTGGCAAATTATCAACATTATTTATTATACCAACAACAACCGGCATCTTGAAATGCATTGCATGCGCAACCGACGGGTGCAGTTCACCAAATTCACCGATTTGTTTTTTACCCTGAACAATGCGACCATATTTATATGGATGTGCCCAACGTGGCGCGCCCGACGTTTCAATCGTATATTTTTGCGCACCCAATAGCGATATCAGGTCCGCCTTAGCATCAAACACATCAACATTGCGGGCGCGGCCCATCCAATGTTTTGGTGATGTTAAACCCGTACGAATTATGCACAATTCAGTATGCTGATTATTCGGCATATCACCATCAAACGCAACACCCAATTCAAACATATTTATACTATCAAATCCGCGCTTTACATTATTAGATAGCGCAATCAGCAAATTCCCCAACAGGTTTCCACGCACTGTATCATAATCAACTGTTATTGGATTTGCCAACTTGATTGATGGCGCAGATTGTATCAAGGTCTCTATCTTGGAATTACCAAAACCAAACGATATGTTTTCAAGCAGCCCACGATTTGCCAATTTTTGTTTTACTGAATAGTATAAATCATTATGCGCGTTAACTGGTGTATACGCATTGTTTGTTGATGGTTTTATATTATCATAACCATAAATACGTATCAAATCAGATACTATATTTTCAGGTGCCGTCATATCAACACGCGCAGACGTTGGTGTAATCCGCCAAACACGCGCGGAATTATCAACATCAAAACGCAATTTTTTTAATATCTGTAATTGTTTCGCATCTGACAATTCAACACCTGTCTTTTTCGCAAATGTATCAGGTGTGTATTTTATTGCGCTTGGATTAAAATGTTCCCGACCAGCAACAGATGCCCCAACAATTTTTCCGCCACACGAATCTATAATTATTTTTGCCGCATATGCCAATGCAGAACCATATACATTCGGATTAATTCCGCGTTCATACCGATATGATGAATCTGTGGACAGTCCAATACGTTTTGATGATTTACGAATACCAACCGGTTCAAAATATGCAGATTCTAAAATAATATTCGTTGTATCATCAGACGTCATTGCACGTGCACCACCCACAACACCCGCCAGTGCCAAAACACCATCTGCATCTGCGATAACCAAATCTTTATCACACAGTTCATGTTCGGTTCCGAATAAGTCAGTAAACTGTTCACCGTTTTTTGCCATACGAACAATAATGTCACCATTGACCTTGTCCGCATCAAAACAGTGCATTGGTTGTGCCATGTCATAGCAAACATAATTTGTTGCATCAATCGCAGCATTTTTTGGATTTATCCCGACCGCAGACAGACGCGCTGCAATTACATCGTTTGATTTGGTGTTTTTTATTCCATGAATTTCACAAAAACTGTATGTTGGACATGCATTTTTTGCCAACAATTTAACACTTCGTGATCCAGTAACTGCCTTTAACGGTTTTACATCGTGCGCGATATATTTACCCGCACCAGCGGCAGATAAGTCCAGCGCAATTCCACGCACCGCCAAATAATCAGGGCGATTTGGCGTAATCCCGGTATCAAATATAGTTGCAGATGATGCTGTTTTGATTTCAGATCCAATCTTGGTCTTAGGATCCAGTTCCATAATACCGCTATGGTCATCACCAAGTCCAAGTTCACGTTCACTGCACATCATACCGTCAGATACAACGCCGCGTAATTTTCCAGATTGGATAACATTATCCCCAATTCTGCAACCCGGACGTGCCAAGACCGATACCAATCCCTTGCGCGCATTTGGTGCACCACATACAACCTGGCGCAGGGTGCCCGTTCCATCATCGACCTTTAACACATGCAGGTGATCAGAATTTTCATGTGCACGACATTCAACAATCTTTGCCGCAATTGGTGGCACAGGTTCTATAAAATCTTCAACTTCTAAACCGATACGATTTAACGTTGCCTCTATATCACGCGCAGATAAATCTGTATCCAGGTAATCACGCAACCAATCATATGTCCATTTCATTTTATATCCCCCTTAAACATTAAAAGCCACTATTTTTTAACCATCTGACATCGCCACTATACAAATCACGCAAATCAGGCAGGTTATATTTCAACATTGCCAATCTATCCATACCAAAACCAAAGGCAAATCCCTGGTATTCATCTGGATTTACATTACAATTTTTCAACACATTTGGGTGCACCATGCCAGCACCTGCAATTTCCAACCATTTGCCATTATTCCATTTAATATCTATTTCAATAGATGGTTCTGTGAATGGAAAGTACGATGGACGTATACGCATCTCTATATCGCGTTCAAAGAATTTTTCTAAAAATGCATGAACGGTGGATAATAAATCCTGCATAGTAATATTTTTATCCACACATAAACCTTCAACCTGGCGGAAAGTCGGACCATGGGTTGCATCCATTTCCTTGCGATATGTTGGACCAACACCAACCATTTTAATTGGAACACCACGCGATTCCATTGCACGAATCTGAATCGCACTGGTTTGGGTGCGCATAACATTTCCATTTTCAAAAAAGAACGTATCCTGCATATCACGGGCAGGGTGGTACGATGGGGTATTCAATGCAGTAAAATTATGCCAATCATCTTCAACCTCTGGCCCAGTTAAAACATCAAAACCAAACGATTCAAAGATAGACGTTATTTCATGCAAAGTATGTGTAAGCGGATGAATTGCGCCACGTTGTTCAGGTTCGCAATCCAATGTCACATCAACGCGTTCTGATGCCAGTTTTTTATTTAATGCATCTAATTCTAATTCCGTCTGACGCGATTTGAACAGTTCACGCAACGTCGCGTTTTCCTTATTTAATGCCGCACGCTCATCATTGGACAATGTTGCCATTTGTTTCAGGCGTGCCGTCATAGTCCCGTTTTTACCAAAAGTCGCGGTATATAATGATTGTAATTTATCTAAAGATTTAATGTTTTTTATTTGTTCCTGCATAGTTATACCTTAAAATTGAATAAAGCCGTCAATACGACGGCTTTATTATTGCAAAACAAAACGTTGCCGCCAAGTGTTTATTTTTCACCTGCGATAAATCGTTTTGCTGTATCAACTAATTTAACAAAATTTGAATCGTTGTCATATGCCATTTGTGCCAAGACCTTACGATCCAGGTTAACACCGGCCTTTTTCAAACCGTTCATAAATTGGCTATATGTCAAACCATTACTGCGTACGGCAGCATTGATACGGACAATCCACAAACCACGAAATTCGCGTTTTTTAACACGTCTGTCGCGATATGCGTACTGACCCGCCTTTTCTGTTTTTTCGCGTGCTGCACGATATGTTGAATGATGACGACCCAAGTACCCTTTGGCGCGCGCCAATATCTTGTTATGTTTCTGTTTTACGGTTGTACCACGTTTAACTCTTGCCATAATATACCCCCTTCATTATTTCAAACCATATGGGGCCAGGATTTTCGCCTGAGACACCATGTTTTCATTTAAATACTGTGGCTTAGTCCCAGCGTTATTTGCACGCTTAGAATGATGCGACAGACATTTGTGGTGTGCATTTCTGGCAACGCGGATTTTACCGGTCGCAGTCATAGACGCACGTTTTTTCATGTACGACTTTGTTTTTAATTTTGGCATTTTTTTACCTCTTTTTATATATCCTGATGGCAACGCCATGCCATTTTGGATGGTTAACGGCCTATATTTTGGCAGAATAAAAAGAAAAATCAAGTTTTTATTGAATATTTTACCGTTAATGGCTAAACTCTGGCTGATGATACAAGATAAGGCATCTGCCAAGATATATAAATGGATTAAATCCGCAGTCGCGGCGGCTATGCTGCCCGTGGTGTTTATATATATTATGATAGCAAAGCCGGACTATCAAATCATGAACGGTCTAGCACATGTGGTATTGCCTGTGGCCCAGTTTGTTGGGGATATTGTAACGTGGCCAATACGCATAATGGGGGACACAATTGTCAATATCCACGAATTATCAAATCTACGCACAGAAAACGAAATTTTACGGGCACAACTGGACGAAGCATTAACAAACAAAAACATTTGTGACGTTGCAATCAAGGAAAATAAAAAACTGCAAAATGAACTAGATTTGGTTAATGCACAACCCCAGGAAGCGCTGATTGCCGACGTTATGTATGATAACACAACACTGCACCATAATACATTTATGATTAATCGCGGGACATCAGATAATATTGAACGCGGAATGGCAGTTGTTTCAACCGATGGTTTTTTGGCTGGAATTGTAATTGATATGGGAACAAACTTTGCACGCGTTCGCGCATTAAATGATACAGACAGTAATATTGCCGTCCGTATTGTCGGAACAGATGTTTATGGTTTTTTACAAGGAAATGGATCCGCAACCGCCAAAATAGGTTTGTTCAGTAAACCTGATTTTCGTGTGACACCTGGGGCTAAGTTAATTACAAGCAATATCAGTGGTGTTTTACCAGGCGGAATATTTGTTGGTAATATTACAAATCAAAATGAAATAACTGTCATAAATCCGCGTAATATCTCACGCGTGATGGTGTTAAAATACAACGGCAAGAATAATTATAAATGAAGAAAAATATTGTCAATTTTATCAAGAATATTTTTCCATTTCTGATGGTGATTATATTGTGGCGGTTGCAAAATCATTTTTGGAATCCAGGCGGGATTTTGGCAATAATCCCTATATTTTATTGTTCATTTGTAAAGCAAACTAAATGGTTTGGATTGTTTGCTGTGCTGTTTTGTTTTTTGATAGATTATAATTTTGATACAAAGCTGTTTTGGACAACCGTTTATTGTTTATCATACTCTGTTAACGGATTTCAAAATACCATTGATTTATCTGGGGCGCAAAATAACGCGATATATCCATTTATGTATTTTTTTGGGGCATGTGTGATTTTGCTGTGCATATTCCACTTAAATTGGACTGTGCTATTTCGTATGTTGTGGGTTTTTTCATGGTGCAGTTTGCTGTATATTCCAACCACACGATTAATCAAAAGGGTATCTTATGATTGATTCTGAGGTTTCACGTTTATTTGATCGGCGCAGTGCACTGTTTTTAACAACGGGCGCGATTCTGACATCTGTACTTATTCTGCGCATGGTGCAAATGCAGTTATTTGACTATAAATCTTATAAACAAAAAAGCGAAAGTAATTCTTTTCGTATTCAAATCAACTTGCCAGAACGTGGTAAAATTCTGGACAGAAATAATACTGTTATTTCACAGGATAGACCTATTTATAGAATATATCTTGTTCCAGAAGAAGTTGTTGATTTGGATGAATTGCTGGAATCTGTATCATCAGTTATAAATATTACAAATAAAACTATCAAACGTATACACGAAAAAATCAGAAAGCAAGCAAGGTTTCAACCTATACTGATTGCTGAAAACACTAATTGGGATGCACTAGCAAATATAGAGGCAAAAAACATCCCAGGTCTGCATGTTACCAGTGGTTTTGCACGTAAATATGAAATGGGACCTGCAGGTGCCCAAATATTTGGATATGTGGGCGAACCAACACAAAATATTCCCAATGCGCCATTTTATACAACTGGGATAACCGGACTTGAAAAAATTTATGAAAAAACATTGGCTGGGACATCAGGTCAAACCGTTATGATTACAAATGCTGTCGGCAGAATTACAGGTGAAGATAAAGATCAATATACACCTGCAATCACAGGCAGTAATATTAAAACAACCATTAACGCCGATGTTCAGCGCGTAATGTTTGATAAATTAACAGAATATAAATCAGGATGTGGTGTTGCATTGGATATAGAAACAGGTGATATTTTGGCAATGGTTTCCACGCCCAGTTTTAATCCTGATAATTTTTCATCTGATGATGGTGATGAATATATCAGTTCATTAAGAAACGATTTTGCAAAACCTTTTATGAACAAGGCTTTGGAGGGTCTGTATCCACCAGGGTCAACATTTAAAATTGTTGTCGCGTTGGCGGCATTGGAATCGGGTGCTGTATCACCAAAAGAAAAGATTTTCTGTCCGGGACATTGGGACTATGGCGATCGGCGTTATCATTGTTGGCAGGCGGGCGGACATGGCAGTGTTGATCTGGCCGGGGCATTGACACATTCATGCGATACATATTTTTATCAAATAGCATTGCGTATCGGAATTGATGCAATTAAAGCAATGGCGTTAAAATTGGGATTTACTGAAAAGTATATTACAGATACTTTTGTCCGGCAAATGGCAGGAATAATTCCGGATAGGGCATGGAAGGAAAAAAATGTCGGATCATCATGGGTGCATGGTGATACTATTATTTCGGGTATTGGTCAGGGATTTATTTTAACAAATTGTCTGCAACTGGCGGTCATGATGGCGCGCGTTGCATCAAACAAGGTTGTCGTCCCACGCATTATTTATTCAGATATAAAGCCACAATTTGAAAGTTTAAAATTACAACAAAAAAACATCAATTATGTGTTTAACGGTCTGGAACAGGTCACAAAACCAGGTGGAACCGCATCAGGCAGTGCGATAAACGTTAACGGTGCAAAAATGGCCGGCAAAACTGGAACATCACAGGTCCGCAGTATTTCCAAACAAGAACGTGCCACAGGTGTTTTATCAAACGAACAATTACAGTGGAATATGCGTAATCATGGGCTGTTTGTTGGATATGCACCAACGGACAAACCACGATATGCAGTATGTGCAATTACAGAACATTCGGGTGGATCGGGCCAGGCGGCACGAACAGTTTCTGCGGTTATGAAGGAATTATTACAGGGTAATAAATAATATGACAAGGCAAACACGTGTTTCAAATGCAGATATGATGAGTTTTAGTGAAAAACTTTCCCGTTTTTCGCTACCTATGTTTATTCCTATGTGTTTGGTTTTAACACTGTCGGTTATTGTGTTGTTTTCTGCGGGATCTGGGTCATGGCAACCATTTGCATTGTCACAATTATTAAAGATACTATTCGGACTGGTTATATTTTTTGTTGTTGCATTTACTAATATAAAAACATGGTTAAAATCTGCGAATACAATCTATGCAATTGCATTAATTTTGGTTATTTTGGTCACCTTTATTGGACATACAGGCATGGGTGCACAGCGGTGGTTAAGCATTGGTCCAATAAATATTCAACCATCTGAATTTATTAAAATTGCATTGGTTTTGGCGTTGGCACGATATTTTGCATGGATGAATTCTGTTGAATTAACCCAGGCAAAAAACTATGTGATTCCAATATTGCTAATGCTGGTCCCATTTGGCTTGATTGTTTTACAACCGGATTTAGGCACAGCTGTTTCATTGGGATTAATTACTGTTGGAATGTTCTATATTGTTGGTGCACCTAAAAAATGGTTTATGATTGCCGGTATTTTGGCAATAATGGCGGCACCTGTCGTCTGGTATGTCGGTCTGCACGATTATCAGCGGGATCGTATAATAACATTTATTAACCCCGATCATGACGCCCAAGGTGCCGGATATCAGATAAACCAGGCAAAAATCGCATTCGGCAGTGGCGGTATCGTTGGCAAGGGTTACTTGCAGGGGACACAATCACAACAATCATTTTTGCCAGAAAAACAAACCGATTTTATATTTACTATGTATGGTGAAGAATTCGGATTTATCGGTGCATTTATACTATTAATCATATATAGTTCTATTGTTGTTGTGCTGTTTTGGTCGGCCAAAACCTGCCGAAATCGTTTTGGGCAACTGGTCTGTTTTGGTTTTATGTTGAATTTTTTTGTTTATTATTTTATAAATATCTCTATGGTTTTAGGGTTGATGCCAACCGTTGGGGTGCCGTTGCCATTGATGTCGTTTGGTGGCAGCAGTTTAATTTCCCTGATGTTTGGATTCGGACTATGCCAAAATGCACATATAAATAAAGACCAGCAATTATCTGCCAAAGGAAGTTAATAAAATGAATTTACTTATCGTGGAATCACCATCAAAGGCAAAAACTATTGAAAAATACCTGGGGGGCGGTTGGCGGGTTATTGCATCGGTCGGACATGTGCGCGACCTGGTGCCTGAAAGTGGCAGCGTTGATGTTGCCAAGGATTTTGAACCAAAATGGCAAATAATGGACGGCAAGGAAAAGGTTCTAAAAAACATTATCAGCGAAATATCTAAATCTGACGCTGTGTATTTAGCATCCGATCCGGACCGTGAAGGTGAGGCAATCGCATGGCATATCATGGATATTTTATCTGAAAGGGGGGCAATCGGGAAAATACCTATATATCGTGTCGCATTTCATGAAATAACCAAAAACGCAATTATGGACGCAATTGAACACCCACGTCAGATTGATCAAGATCTGGTTAATGCATATATGGTGCGCAGAATCTTAGATTATCTGATTGGATTTGAAATATCACCATTAACACAACGCAGAAATATTGGAAAGTCCGTTGGTCGTGTGCAATCTGTTGCGGTAAAATTAGTCGTTGATCGTGAACGCGAAATTGATGATTTTAAGCCCGTTGAATATTGGTCAGTAAGTGCAACATGCAATAAAAACAATGAAACATTTATATCAACATTGTCATCTTATAACGGTAAAAAAATTGACAAGATGACCATTGAACATAAAAATCAGGTTGATGATATTTTATCAAATATTGGTAAACCTGATGTATACGCATCTGTTGTTGATATTAATAAAAAGAATACTTCGCGTAAACCATCTGCGCCATTTACAACTAGCACCCTGCAACAGGAAGCCGCACGAAAATTATACTTTTCGTCTAAAAAGACAATGTCGGTTGCACAAAAATTGTATGAACAAGGTTTTATTACATATATGCGAACCGATGCGACAAATTTATCTGAATTCGCGATAAATGAAATCAGAAATTATATTGGTAATAAATATGGTGATAAATTCTTGCCAGCCAAGGCAAATATTTATGTAACAAAATCTAAAAATGCCCAGGAAGCACACGAAGCAATTCGTCCAACGCACTTTGATTCTGAAAAAAACGATTTAACTGGTGATGAAGCAAAGTTATATTCGTTGATTTGGAAACGAACAATCGCATGCCAGATGACAAATGCAGAATTTGATAGTGTCAGTGCTGATATAAAAATTGATGACAAAGATATAATATTCCACAGTGTCGGAACAACCAAGACGTTTGATGGATTTGCCCGCGTTTATACCGAAGATAAAGACGATGATAATGATGATAAAGAATCTAAGTTACCATTGCTGGCGGTTGGCGATAAAATAATAATATCTGATGTTTTACCAGAACAACACTTTACGCAACCCCCAGCACGCTATACCGAAGCATCATTGGTTAAAAAATTGGAAGAACTGGGGATAGGGCGTCCATCAACATACGCGACAATTATGTCCACTATCGTTGACAGGAAATACGTTGAACAAGACAAGCAGCATCGTTTTCATCCAACAATCGGCGGATGGATTGTTGTCGCATATTTATCAAAATATTTTTCTGAATTGGTTGATGTTAATTTTACTGCAAAAACCGAAGATACTTTGGATGATGTATCAAATGGAAAAACAAAAAAACTGGATGCATTACAAGATTTCTGGGGCCCGACAAAATCAATGATTGATGCAGCCAAGACAATTAAAACAACCGAAATTATTGATACAGTAAATGAATTTATGAATAAACATCTATTCCCGGATGGCATTGACGTTTGTCCAACATGTCATGGAAAATTAGGGATTAAATTGTCTAAATTTGGTGCATTTATTGGATGCTCTAATTATCCAACATGTAATTATACAAAAAAGATTGGCGGTGAAACAACGGATCCTAAGGCAGAAAATTCAGATGTTGATTTGGGTGATGGAATATTATTCAAAATTGGTCGCTTTGGTCCATATGTCACAGATGGATCTAAAAACGTAAGTGCAAAAAAATATACTGCGGAGACAATAACATTGGATATTGCGCGCGAATTACTTAATGGCGAAGCAAAAAAAACTGTAGCGATTGAAATTGGCAAAAATCCGTCCACAGATAAAATGATTTATTATTATGCGTCTGGCCGGTATGGTCCATATATTTCATCAAATCGTGTAAATGTCAGTGTTTCACAGCAACCTGATTTAGATACAGCTATTGATTTAATAAACAATAAAAAAGTATCTGTGCGACGGGGTAAAAAATAAAATTGGCTAAATATGATAATTCTTTTACAGATGAATTACGTGCACGTTTATCGTTGGTTGATGTAATTGGTCGACGTGTGCCACTTGTTAAAAAAGGACAAAATTATTGGGGCTGTTGCCCATTTCATAACGAAAAAACACCCAGTTTTTCTGTAAACGAAGAAAAGGGGTTTTACCATTGTTTTGGCTGTGGCGAACATGGCGATATTATTTCTTTTACAATGAAAGCAGGTAATATGGATTTTAGGGCTGCTATTGCTGAATTAGCGGACATGGCGGGATTAAAATTACCAGAATACAAATCAAAAAGCCCCGAAAAAATTGCATCTGAGGAATCATATATTTCAATATATAAAGATGCACAAAAAATTTATGCAGACGCATTATTTTCTGAATCTGGGGCAGGGGCACTAAACTATATTCGTGGACGCGGTTTTAGTGATGATATGATAAAAAAATATGGTATTGGATATGCCGGCAAAAACAATGTTTTAATAAACAAATTTATTAATATAAAACAGGATAAATTAATAGAAACTGGATTGGTTCGTCGTGGTGAATATGGCTTATATGATTTCTTTCGTGATAAATTAATGTTTCCTATATTTAACGCGAATGGACAAATTGTCGCATTTTCTGGACGCAGTTTGAATGGAACAGAGCCCAAATATATAAACACATCTGATACAGAAATGTTTCATAAACGTCAAACTATATTTGGTTTTAATTTTGCACGCGATAGCATACATCGTAAAAACCGTTCCATTATTGTTGAAGGTCAAATTGATGCAATTCAAATGCAATGTAATGGTTTTGGCGAAACAGTTGCGCCACTTGGAACCGCATTAACCGAAGATCATATTGCAATACTGTGTAAATCTAATCGTAATATTATTTTCTGTTTTGATGGCGATGGGGCGGGGCAAAAGGCCGCCGCACGTGCATGTGATATTGTCCTGCCATTTTTACGTGATACGTCTGATGTTAAATTTGCATTTGTGACCGGTGGCAAGGATCCAGATGAAGTATTAAAAACAACTGGTCAGGGGGGGATGGAAAAAATTATAAATTCTGCAATTCCATTGATTGATTTTCTATGGAAAATTACAAACGATAAATTCATTATTTCAACCCCCGGTGGACGCAGTCAGGCAGAAAAATTTTTAAAATCTGAAATTGATAAAATTACAGATCCTGATTTTAAAAACGAAATTATCCAAGAATATAATCAAAGAAAATTTAATCAATGGCATAATTGGAAAAAAACAAAGTCAGATGTAAAAATAAATATTCCATCTGCTGACAATTTGGTAAAAAACACGTTGGTATATATAATTGATAAATATCCACAAATTGCATCACAATACGCCGAATTTTTATCAAAACTGGGGATATCGTTTGATAGTGAAACAATTACAGATTGTAATTTATCTGAACAAGATGCTGAAAATTATATTTATTCTTTAAAACTGGATTTCGAACTAAAACAACTGCAAAAACAAAAGAAAGAATTGCTGTCAGAAATAGTAAAAACAGGGATAAATACCGGCAAAATACCGGAAATAGATGCAAAAATTGCCGAAATAACCAACGCAATTGATAATCTATTATATAAAAACGAATAAAATACCGGCCTTTTTGATGTTTTTTATCAAAAATGCCGGCTTTTTTTTAATTATTAAACAAGAAATGACATATATCACCCGGTTGCATCACATATTCCTTGCCAACTGTTCGCATTTTACCAGCTTCACGAACGGGTAATTCGCCACCATATTCTATAAAATCAGATGATGATATAACCTCTGCCCGGATAAAACCCTTTTCAAAATCTGTATGAATTTTTCCGGCGGCCTGGGGGGCGGTAAAACCGGTTTTGATTGTCCAGGCATGCGCTTCCTTTGGACCAACGGTATAAAAAGTTTGCAGTCCTAATGTTTTATAACCTGTTTTTATAACCTGATCTAAACCTGATTCTTTTAAACCTAAATCTTCTAAAAACATTTTACGTTCATCTAAATCTGTAATTTGTGCAATTTCCATTTCTATTTTTGATGAAATTATTAACACTGGTGATTTACCAGAATATTTTTCAACAACCATATTTGAAAATTTATTACCAGTTGATGCAGATGCTTCATCAACATTACATACATAAATAACAGGTTTCGCAGTTAATAAATTAAATGGTTTAGCATCAACACCTGAATCACGCGCAGGCACACCAGATTCAAGTGCTTTTTTTATTGTATTTGCAGATTCAAGTAATTTAATCGCATCTTTGTCCAGTCCATGCGCCTTTTTTTCAAGGTTTTTTATTTGTTTTTCTAAACTTTCAAGATCTGCTAACATTAATTCTGTTTCAATTGTTTCAATATCAGATAATGGATTTATTTTTCCGTTTACATGAACAATGTCATCGTTTTCAAAACACCTGACCACATGAATAATCGCGTCTGTTTCAAGAATATTACCCAAGAATTTATTTCCAAGACCTTCACCTGACGATGCACCTTTGACCAAACCAGCAATATCAACAATTTCAAGTTGTGTTGGTATTATTTTTACTGATTTTGCAATATCAGCCAGTTTTAACAATGTCGCATCAGGAACAACCACACAACCCGTATTTGGTTCTATGGTGCAAAATGGATAATTTTGCGCGTCTGCGGCGGCACTCTGTGTTAATGCATTAAATAATGTAGATTTTCCAACATTTGGTAATCCAACAATTCCACAATTGAAACCCATAATAAAATCCTTTATAATGCATAGTAATATGTCATACATGTGGCAAGATTTCAACATAAAAACCTTTCCCGCGGAAACAATTGTTTATCGCGATGGTATTTTTTGTCCCGAATTATCAACACTGCAAAGTGTTATCATAGATAAAAAATATGATTTACCGGTTCATTTGATATATATCGGGGAAATTGCCGGTGAAAATGTATTAAATGTTGATTTATTGGCTGAAAATCAACCTGTATTTATATCTGTAAAAACAATAAATAAAAATCCGGCTTTTTTGAATATTTTTATAAAAAATACCGGTAAAAATTCTGAAATTCGTGGTCAATTTATCTTAAAAAACGAATCTGATTTAAAATTTGATGTTTTTGCCGGCCATTTCAGTAAAAATACCGGTATTTTACTGGATACAAAAATTATAGGGACTAAGGGTAGTAATTCTAAAATATCAGGAACGGCGCAAATAAATAAAAACTGTGAAAATTGCGATTCAGATTTAACGTTTTCGGCTATTTTAGATAAAGACGCAAAAACAACATTTAGCCCAAAACAAAAAATATTATCAATTCCTAAAAATGCCAAACATGGGGCATCTATATTTGAAACCAAAGATATCCAGATACAATATTTACGTGAATCAGGTTTATCGGGTGCAGAAATAGAAAATATTATGCGTGAAGCATTTGTTAATAATTCACCATTATTTTGAATAAAAAACCCGCTTTACGCGGGTATAAATAGCATGTTATAAACAGATTTATTTCTTTTTAAAGCCCTGTTTTGCCTTTAATTTAGGTTTAGAAGGGTCAATTAAAATAATCTGCTTACCACGGCGAATTTGTTTAATATCACCACGTTTTTTCCAAGCTTTTAATGAACTTAAAAATTTCATATCTGAATCCTTTTTGCAGAGCAATTATAACTGTCTTTTATAAAAAATCAAATATTTATTATATTTTTGTTGTTTTTATAGGGGCTGTTTATATTGTTAAAAACTTTTTTTGTTTTATTTTTAACATTTTTTTAACAAAAAATAGCTGAGTTTATGGTATTTTTTATAAAATTGTTAAAAAATACACCTGTTAAATTAACAGTTTAAAAATATGTATATTTTGAACACTTTTAACATTTTTGGTGATTTACTTTTTATGCTTGTTAAAAATTGTTGAAATCTGTATAATTTAGTTAATTAGAGAGAGAATTATGAAACAACAAGTTTTAAAGGCATTGGCAAATCCTGCGCGCATATTTTATGTGCCTTATTCTTTGGCGGTTATAAACTTTGTTGTTCAATTTGTTATTTTTATAGTGGTTTTTGTTCTGGGGTTGGTTATATGGAAAATTGATATATCACCGTTATGGTTTTTAATATCTGTTATTTTAGTCCATTTTATTTTAATGGGTATATCAAAGCGGGATCCACAGATTGGACAAATTATATCTGCAAAAATACAACTGATGAAACATAGAATACCAAAAAGATTGACTGTATAATGGAAAATATATTTGAATATTTTGCCGGAACTCAATTTCCAATGACTATGACAATTTTGGTTATGGCGGTTATATTATTATTCATTGTTTTATTAATATATATTCCAACATTAACTAAAAAAATATTTCCAAAGTTTGGATATTCTAGTTATTCTGAATATTTACCGTTTAAAAATATTTATAAAGACGATGCTATAGAAATAGAAAATAAT
>JAGHVG010000019.1 GCA_018064405.1 Candidatus Enterousia scatequi
ATTATTCTGTGGTTACTTGCCATGACGCTAAGTGCATCTTTTTGGCTAAATACACAGTTTGGTTTTAATATATTTGCTAGGGGACATTGGAAATACCTATCCATTACCCAGGCATCTGGGGCGGCAATAAATCCATGGTTTTATATATCAATTGCATTAATTATCGCAATCACTATTGGTGGGATGTATATGATTGTACAGCTAAGGAATCATACAATCACACCCAAAATCAATGCGACACCCGTTGCGCCAACAGAACCCGCCCCTGTATCCAACCCCGAACGACCACACAGTCCGTATCAATCAAGCATATCTAGGCAGCCCCCCGTATTAGATATAAAAAACATTAAACCCAATGATATTGACACATCTGAAATAAAAAGCATATTTGAATCCAACGGATATATTGTAAAGACCGCACCCTATGTCAATAGGGTCCAATTGGATTTGTTTGCCGTTGGCACAGGCGAAGTTTTATGGCTAGGGGCCCACAATATTTCCACAAACAAAATGCAGGAAATTACCGACAAATTAAACAATGTGTTCAAGGATACACTGGAAGATATAGAAATCACAATAAACGCCTTTATTATTTCACCATCTGAATCTGTAAACACACCTAATAATATTTTAATATTTACCAGCATTAGTGATTTATCACAATACATGTCGGAACATCAAAATCCACCTGTTCCGGATGATGATGACGGCAATTTTGATGCATATTCTGAATATATGTCAACCGTTGCAGAATACATAGGAAGCGTATAATGGAAATGAATGAAACCGGCGCAATGCAAAGATTATCAGAACTAGGCATGGAAGATATGCCCGTTATGGCATATACCCCACACACAACCAGGATTCCATCTGACTGGTTTATAAAATACAAGGGGTTAATTCACGAATTCGTATCAACATTGACAGATTCTGCCCAGGAAATTGCATTTATGAATTTATCACCCAATGAATTTATGGGATTACTTAGTGGTCAAAGCATACCACAAAATATATCTATACGTTTTCGGATTCCGCTAACGTGGGGTGGTGAACTGAACATTGATAATTTATTTATGTGTCGCACATTTCCGTATTCGCATAATTTGGATAGGTTTATAATAGAACAGTCCGGAAATTCAAAAATATGGTTACCAAATCCAGCAAAGAAAATCTATGTTCCGACCAATTTAACTGGCGGTGGCACTGACGGTGGCAACGCCACAGATGACCGAATGGGACAAATTGCCACACAAATGGCAACTGCATCTAGGACAGAGTGAACAAACATGACACGTGATGAATTTATTTCTGCAATAAAAGCCAAAGGCGCATTAATCTGGGGACCCGCTAGTGTGCGTTCAATTGGATTTGCAAACACAAATTTGCAAATGCGTAAATGCGCAATGCTGCCCAGCTTTATGATTGACTTGTATGGGATAACGGCTGGAATAAACTTGGGTTCAGGATATATTTTTGGTCCATCTGAATTAACAAATAAAAACAACTTTCCAATTCCAGATATTGTTCACGTTAACGAAGATGTGCGTAATATATCCAATGGTAAAACAATATTCGGGCGTAACGATTTATTCTGGTTTGCATTTGATGCGTTTGGTACATGTTATATGCTGGACAACCTGACATTAAAACCATTACGCAAATATGATGATGTGTTTAAGGCATTATATGATTGTTTAATTGCTGGGAAATTTTAAAAAATGAAAAAAATATCTGTATCTTTATCAGGGCATCAAACCAGCATATGTCTGGAACCTGAATTCATTGATGAATTAAAAAAGATCGCTATACGCACGAAATCCAACATTTCTGCAATCATACGTGACATAGATAACAACCGCGCACCAGATTCAAATTTATGCTCTGCAATACGTGTTTGGATATTACAGAACAAATAAAAAACCGCAAAAAAGCGGTCTTTATGATTATATCGTAAGTTTATGCGGCGGCGGTAAAGACCTTTTGCACGTCATCATTATCGTCCAATGCATCAACTAATTTTTCAACCTTGGCATATGTTTCATCGTCTAAATCCATTGGCATATTTGGCAACCATGTAAGTTCTGCGCTATCAGGTTCACCCAATTTATCAGACAAATATTTTTGCACAGTGATAAAATCATCTGGTTTTGTGGTAATAATAAATCCTTCTTCTGATGTTTCAAGGTTATCTGCATTTGCATCCATAATTATTTCCATCATTTCATCCTCAGTTTTACCAATTGATGCCGGATACATAATTTGACCTGCACGTGTGAACATAAATACGACCGAACCTTCTTCGCCCATATTGCCACCGTTTTTGGCAAATATATTACGAATTTCAGGAACCGTTCTGCGTGGGTTATCGGTTAATGCCTCTACAATTACAGGAACTGCGCCTGGGCCATAACCCTCATATCGCACAGACACATAACTTTCTGTATTTGCGCCCGCTGCCTTGTCAATTGCACGTTTAATATTATCATTTGGCATAGAATTCTTACGCGCCTGTAAAATCGCCAAACGCAATCTTGGGTTGTTTTCAGGATTTGGATCCCCCAACTTTGCCGACATTGTTATTTCACGTGCCAGTTTAGTAAACAAACCACTGCGCGCTGCATCAACCAAGCCTTTTTTGTGTTGAATATTATGCCACTTGCTATGTCCACTCATATTTGACCTTTTTATTTAATTATTGTAAAATCACCCTAAAAGGATAACAAATGATTGGCAAATTGCAAGGGCAAGTTGACTATATTGGCGATGGATTTGTAATTTTAATGGCGGGGCCCGTCGGGTACAAGGTTTATACCCCTGAAATCCTGTCGTTAAAGGCAACAGTCGCCCTATGGATAGAAACGATAGTCCGTGAAGATTCCATCCGCCTGTTTGGGTTCAGCAGCATATCCGCCCAAAACCTGTTTAATCAATTAACGTCTGTATCTGGCGTCGGCCCTAAGGTTGCATTGTCCATAATGTCCGCAATCAAAACCGATACGTTAATGTCTGCGATTGCAACAGGGGACGCAAAAACGATTGCAACGGCACCAGGGGTCGGCAAAAAAATGGCCGAAAAAATAATTGTTGAGTTAAAGAATAAAATGGGTGGCGCATCATTTGACTTTGCTGAATCTGGAACATCTGGCGCCCTGCCCGATTTGTTGGCGGCATTAGAGGCACTGGGCTATCGCAGAATGGATATTATTGATATGGCACAAAAAATAGTATCTGAAAACCCAGATAGCGATGTATCCAAACTGGTCCCAATCGCGTTAAAACAAATAAGTTCAGGGAAATAACATAATGAATAATGATACAATCTTTGCATTATCCAGTGGATTTGGTAAATCTGGTGTTGCGATAATACGCATCAGTGGCGATGACCTGATGGATATGTTCGGCACATTACTTGGCAAATCAGAATTTACACCACGTCATGCATATTATTGCAATCTGCATGATAAGAATGGCGAATTATTAGATCAGTGTATTATTGTATATTTCAAAGCTCCGCAATCTTTTACCGGTCAAGACGTGATAGAGGTTTATTCCCATGGTGCGCCTGCTGTTATAAACGCAATATTTGAATATTTAAAAACATTTGGCGCCCGCATGGCGTCGCGTGGCGAATTTTCCAGACGCGCATTTTATAACAACAAAATGGATTTAACTGACATTGATGGATTGGCGGCATTGTTGGATGCGACAACCGAAGCGCAGCGTAAATCCGCATTAAGATCTATGTTGGGTGGCGACAGTAAAATTTACACTACGTGGCGAACAAAAATGATTGAAATTGCTGCATATAGCGCGGCGATACTTGATTACGATTCTGATGATTTGCCAAAAAATATTGGCGATAAAATAACATCAGAGACAACAAAACTGTACGATGAAATTTCCGCCGCCCTGTCACGTTATAAAACAAATCGTACAATCCGCAGTGGATTTAATATTGCCCTTGTTGGCGAAACAAATGTTGGGAAATCATCAATATTTAATCGTTTGGTTGGATCAAATCGTGCAATCGTATCAAACACACCAGGAACAACACGTGATGTTGTATCTGCACAATTGGACATTGATGGATATCTGGTAAATTTATCTGATACGGCAGGCCTGCGGGATACGAACGACGAAATTGAAAAAATCGGAATTGAACGCACCCAGGACGAAATACAAAACGCAAATTTAGTTTTACATATTGAATCTGACGATACAAAATATAAACCTGCAACAAACGAGATATTGGTTACAAACAAATCAGATTTATTAAAATCAAAAACGAACAAAAATACAATTTATGTATCCGCCAAAACTAATGATGGTATTGATACACTGATGTCCGCTATACGCAGTAAAATTCATAAATTATTGGATGGCACCGAATCAGATTTAGTCCTAAATGCACGTACATACGAATTATTATCAGAATGTCAAAACGAACTGCACAAAGCCCTGACCAAGTCAAATAGTAATTATGATATTTTTTCAGAACACATTCGTCGCGCATCCGATGCAATTGGCAAAATCCTCGGGACAATCAACGCAAACGATGTAATGGATGCGACATTTTCGCAGTTATGTTTAGGGAAATAAACAATCTATTTTTTATTTTTATTAACTAATTTATTCCACAATTTACTTGGATGATGTTTATATTGATATACTGTTATCATCATCATTGTTGCGCCCAAAACCAACCATATTGTTTCTAGTGTCCATATTTTCCACAACGGCAAAACAGATTCAGATTCTCCGCCTGGCATATAAAAACTAATATATTCAGCCCCAGCAAATGCAAGCGACCAAACAATCCACCACAACAGCGTATACCAGGTATATTTATCTATATTTGCTTTCATTGTTTTACCTATTCGTGTTTATCTGGATATTTACCATCAATTAAATTTTGACGAACCACATGATGCTTAACCTTTTGCGTACTGGTCACCGGCAAATCATCCGTTGTCATTGCAAAATGTGTTACCCATTTATAAGGTGCGATTTTAACATTTTGTTTGGTAATTGCTATGGACAACTTATCAATAGTCATATCTTGTTCCACACTAAACACTGCGTATACAACGGTTTTATTGTTTATTTTGTGTTCAAAAACCGCGACATTTTTTACACCCGGAATTTCTGCATACAACGCTTCTAATTCATCAGGATAAACGTTTTTACCGCTATCTAAAACGATGACTAATTTTTTACGTCCTGCGAAATGATATTCACCATTTTTATCAATAAACACCATATCGCCCGTATTAAAGAAACCCCTTTCGTCAAACAATTCAGCATTTGCATCAGCGTTATCTTTATAACCACCAAATATCTGATGGCCACGCACCCATAAAACGCCAATACCATTTTCATCCTTGTCACGAATTTCACATTCATTACATCCGATTGGCGCACCAAACGCAAATGGCACACGTTTTTTTACAGGTCTGGAACAACACACTGGTCCCACCGTTTCGGTCATACCATAACCCTGAACGAATGTCAGACCTAAATTTTCATAGAAACGTTCTACTTCTGGCTTGGTCGCTGCACCACCTGCAATTAACAACGATGCGCGCCCACCGAACACATCTAAAATTGGTTGCTGGACTTTCTTAACAAACTTTGCCAGCCCTATTTTCTTTAACCATTTTTGATTACGCATAACGAACGATACAATCCACCATTTTTTTTGCGCCTTGATATTATCAATAATTTTATTACGGAATATTTCCCACAACCGCGGCACCGCGGGTATAGTATGTGGACGATATTGTTGAAAATCCTGCATAATTGCCTTGGGGTTAACAGATGGCTGCAACAAAACCCCTAAACCATAATGCAATGGGGCCAACACACCGGTTGCAAAACCGAACACATGATACAATGGCAAGAATCCATACATTATAGTATTTGGTTTTATCCATTCATTAAAATCTTCATATGCGTTTGCACCTTCTATTAAATTAAAGTGCGTTAACGGCACAACCTTTGGTGCACCGGTTGACCCAGACGTAAACGATAATATAGCAACATCATTCGCCTCTAGCGGATATGAATCTAAATCGTTATCAATATCCTTGGCCTTAGATTCAATATCAATAAACTTAAAATCTTTTGCATCATAAAAGAAAGATTTCTGGGCACATACAAATTTACACCCAACAATCTTAGTCATATTATCATATTCAAACGGTGTTAAATTAGTATCCAACATCAACACTGTTCCGCCCAAATACCATATTGCAAATATTGTTGAAATAAATTCAGGAATATTATGTGATAACACACCAACCACATCCCCGGCAGCAATTCCTGATTTATGTAAAAACGTTGCGCGCGCACGAATCACATCAACAAATTGCGCAAACGTAACATTTTCACGAACAAGAAACAACGTATCTGGATACTGCGATACTGTTTGTTCAAAAAATTGATACATATTCATTGTTTACGTCCTTATTCCTTTCTTATCGGGTATTTTCCATCTATTAAATTCTGACGTACCAAATGATGCTTTACTTTTTGTGTACTTGTCATAGGTAAATCATCCGTTGTCATTGCAAAATGCGTCACCCATTTATACGATGCAACACGTTTATTAGCATTCGCCACCGCATCTGCCAACGCGTCCAATGTCATATTCTTATCAACACTAAATACCGCATACGTAACCGTCTTATCGTTAACTTTGTGTTCAAAAACCGCAACATTTTTAACACCATCAATTTCCATAAACAGGGCTTCCAATTCATCTGGATAAACATTTTTACCACTATCTAAAACAATAACCTGTTTTTTGCGTCCCGCAAAATGCAGTTCACCGTTTTTATCCATATACACCATATCACCAGTATTAAAGAAACCCTTGTCATCAAAAACTTCTTTGTTAACCGCATCGTTATTCAGATATCCACCAAACACCTGGTGACCACGCAACCACAAAACGCCAATACCGTTTTCATCCTTGTCACGAATTTCACACTCATTATTCGTCGTTGGTCCCCCACACGAAAACGCCATACGTTTTTTCCCAGGTTTTGATATACAAATCGGGCCAACCGTTTCTGTCAAGCCATAACCCTGAATAAACGCCAACCCCAACGATTCATAAAATTTTTCTACTTCTGGTTTGGTTGCTGCACCACCTGCAATCAACAAGCGCGCACGTCCACCAAATAAATTTAAAATTGGTTCTTGGATTTTACGCGTAACAAAATCTAAACCCATGCTGGTAAGCGTGCTTTGATTACGCAAAATAAATGATATTATACGCCACTTTTTCTGCTGAGTCAGCGTTGATATAATTTTATTACGGAACATTTCCCACAAACGCGGCACCGCAGGAATAACATGTGGCCTAAACTTTTTAAAATCATCCATAATATATTTTGGATTAACCGTTGGTTGCAAAACAATGCCGCCACCAAAATGCACCGTTGCCAAAATTCCAATTGCAAAACCAAATATATGATATAGCGGCAAGAAACCATACATGACATCACCCGCCGAAAAATATTCTGCCATATCTTCCAATGAATTTGCACACTCTACCAAATTATAGTGCGTCAATGGCACAACCTTTGGATTACCGGTTGATCCCGATGTAAACGACATAGATGCAACATCGCAATCCTTTAACGGATATGGATATAGATCTGGGTTTATATCACCATCTGGGGCGGTTATATCTAAAAACTTAAACTGCTTAGTGTCATAGAAAAACGAAGGTTCCGCACACACGAATTTACAACCTGCCACCTTGGTCATATTATCGTATTCAAACGGTGTTAAATTGGTATCCAACATTAATACTGTTGCACCCAAATACCATATTGCAAACAACGTCAACGGAAATTGCGGAATATTATGTGCCAATACACCGATAACATCACCATGACCTATGCCAAATTTAGCCAATGTTGCCGCACGTGCACGAACATCGTGCATAAATGTCGCATATGTAACATTTTCACGAACCAGAAATAAATTCTCTGGCCACTGGGCAACTGCCATTTCCAACATATTGTTCATATTCATGTCAAAATCCTTGTTGTTTTTCTGTTAAGTACAGAGTATTATACTATCAAGAAAAAAGATTGCAAAATGAAAATTCTGACACTAAACATCAATTCAATTCGCGCCCACGTGGAAAGTTTCCTGCAAATTTTGCGCAGCGGTGAATACGACACCATCATGGTTCAGGAATTAAAAGTAGAAAATGCATCTTTTCCATATAATTTGTTTGACGAATATGGATATAGCATCAAGGTATTTGGTCAAAAATCTTGGAACGGGGTTGCTATTTTTTCAAAAAACTCTATTGAAGATGTTGTCTGCGGAATTCCCGGATATACCGATATTAACGCACGTTTTATGGAATGTGTAATTGACGGCAGGATTCGTCTTATAAATGTTTATATGCCAAATGGCGAAAGTATAGATTCACCTAAATTCCCATATAAATTGGAATGGATGCGTGCATTTACAAACTATATAGCACAATATTTAAATTCCGAAGAATCTGTCATTATCGGTGGTGATTTTAATATTGCAATAAATGACAACGATATATGGAAACCACAAAATTATATTGGTTCATCTATATCGGCACCTGCTGCGCGTGAAATAATGCAATCATGGCTGGATGCCGGCTGGACTGATACATGGCGATTGTTGCATCCCGATGACATAGATTATACATGGTATGGTTATCGTGGTGGTGATACCGTTGGTAAAAAGCAAGGATTGCGTTTGGATTATTTTTTGTGTAATAAAAACGCAATAAAAATTGTCAAAAATTGCGAGATTGATATTTCACCACGTCTGGCACCCAAACCCACAGATCATTGTGGCTTAGTCATTACGACGCGCTAAATCATCATACATTTTATATTTCGGTTCATTATTTTCATAATATTCATACGGCACCTGCCCTGCCGAATACATATTGAATAATTGTGTTGTTTTTTCTATCGCTGCATCAATCATGGATTTTGTTGTAACCGCATCATATTCTATAGGTTTAACATTATTATTTTGCAGTTGTAAAAATAACATAACTGGCGTTTTACTTTTGTTCGTATGTTTAATATTAAATCCACCTGATTGCAGTATAAATGCTTCCAATGGCAGTTGTGGCATATTACCATCCAATAATTGCGTGCGATTAGGGGCGGCACCTGTCTTGATATCCAAAACGCCACCATCCCAAACCCTATCGGCACGTGCACGAACATTACGCCCAGCAATTTTAACCGCACCGGCAATTTCTGGAACACTGTTTTGCAGCAGTTCTGCTTGTGATGCTAATAATTGTGCAATTTCAACGAATCGCTTGTGCCAAAAACGATATACCACATGATTTGTTCCCAATATTTCACGCGCCCCAGAATCCATCTGACGAACCAAATCTGCAACATCAAATGTTTTAGATTTTTCAATTACTGAATGCACTAAATTTCCAAACGCACGTGCATCTGGCAATGCCCAATAATCATCCTTTGGTTTCAATCGCAAAATATGACGAACATAAAACGCATACGGATTATGTATTAATAATTCTAATTCTGTCACATAAACATCCGACCAATCCGCAGGCGGCACAGGCGATGAATAATCTAATTTTTTTTCCTCAACGATATCTAATCCCCTAACGTCAGATAAAATGTTATATGCCAATGAACGATCAAAATTACCACCACGCGCAACCACACGTGACAAGAAACGCGATTCGGTTGTTTGCACCCCACCGGATGTTGCACTGCGCAACCAATACACTTCTGGACTACACGACAGATTCATAAAGTCAAGCGCCATCAAAGATACTTTCTTATTTTTAGACGGCAACCCTATTTGTTCGGACACACCTGATGGCAACCAATTGTTTGCATACCCATAAGACGGAAACATTCCTTCATTTAACCCCGTCAGAATAACAACATCTGCTGTTTGCATACGTGCCTCTATCGTGCCCAGAACCACAACACGCGCATCATCAATTGGGTTTTCACGCACAGACACCCCAGACAGTGCATCATATATAAACACCCTTACATCCGCCAATTTTAAAACAACGCTATACTTACTTAAAACATCAGACAGGTCTTTTATTGCCTGCCACACAACCATAGAATCTTTGTCATCAACCAAAAACGTTGGGCAAAACGCATCATACTCTGTTTTTACCAATTCAGATATTGTATCAAACAGATTATATTTATTCTTTGCATATATGGAATCAAACCTATCATTATGCGTATCAATAAAACCATCCAACATATTTAACATGGCGCGGCCTGCCGCCACCCGTGTTGCAGGAATGCCTGCCGAAAAATCCGCTATAATATTTCTATGTGAAAATTCTGATGCGATACGCTGATTCGCTGCCGCATCAGGTGTAATTATCATCACTGTTTTATGTTCCGACAATGCCTTGGCCGTTATATCTGCAACGGATGCTGCCTCTTCTGCTTCGCCAAAACAGGATACCAAATGACAATGCGAAATATCACATTGTGGCACAGGATTTATTGTATTGTTTCCAAACGCGAAATTAAAAAATTCTATAGCAGATGGTCCAACATCAATTTTATTTATATCACGCACATCAACGCCTATACGCATTAAAAACTGGTACTCAGCATTATACGGATTGGTATTTAACACAAAATCATCTGTATCCCCAGATATCATTCCAGACAATATTATGCGACCATTTTCTGCATTTGCGATATGTGCCATTAAATCCGCAGTAACTGGAACACTGGCGGTTGATCCGCAAACAACGACCAAATCATATTGGGATATTTTATCAATCCAATCTAAAATACAGGCGTTTCTATGGCGTGTTTGTGTAACACGTCCCCCCAGCAACGTTGGCAACACAGATGTTAATATACACAACAAATCTGCCTTGGATTTAAAATGTTGTGCATATTTATCATCAACCAACGAATTCCAATCTATTTTTTCTGGGGCTATTCCTTCGTTTTCCATATAATCAGCCATATTCACAAAATCGTGTGCGATTGGTAATGCTAATGATATATTTTTAATATTCGGATCTGCAGCTAATAATTTGGCAAGCAACATGACACGTTCATTTGTCGTAACAACATTATCATCATCTGTACTATCTGCCCCTTCACCCAGTGCCACCATACGCGGCAAAACAAGTGCCCCACCATTTTTTGCGACCAGCATTTTTTCAGCTGCACGCACAGCCCTGCGCGACGGCAGAAAAATTAACACCTTGGACAAATCAACTGATTCAGAACGTAATAAAATCCATAACGCATCCAACATACGTGCAGGATTAGTTGCATAAAAAATACGATTATTTGATACCAATTATATTCCTTATTGTATCAATGCCTGTTTTTTGTATCACTGATGTTTCTATGATATCTGGGACCATTGCACCATGATCCTTATGTGATAAAGACATCTGATTTTCTTCACGAATACGTTTATCTTTTTTGGTATAAATTATTTGATACAAAATTCCGCACTTATCACAAAACGACATCAATTCTAAATCAGAATCCTTGGGTCCAACACGCGAATCAATCAATATAAACAAACGTTTTAATTGGGTTCTATACGTTAAATATTCTTGCAAACGACACAACCATACGTCTGCTTCTGAACGCGAAACACGCGCATATCCATATCCCGGCAAATCAACCAACATTACTCTATCGCCAACATTAAACAAATTCAATTGCTGTGTTCGTCCCGGTGTGTTTGATGTCCGCGCAACATTTTCCCCGACCACCGCATTTATTAGCGATGATTTACCAACATTACTACGCCCGATAAATGCATATTCAGGAAACGCTGTATTCGGTAACGATTTAACCGTATCAAAGGATCCAACAAAACGTATCATTTATTTGCCTTTACTAATCTTTTATATGCTTCTTTTTTTGAAATTCCTGTTCGTTCTGCCAGATGTGCTGCCGCATCCTTGGTTGATTCTGCAACGATATCATTAACAATACTGCTGATTTCATCATCTGACATTTTATGTTCAGGCGCAGGCGCAACGACAATAACTATTTCACCACGTGGGGCATCTATACGCATTAAATCTGCGGGATATCCAACAATCACATCTTCATGAATTTTTGTAATTTCACGAACAATAGCGATTTTGCGTTCAGGCATAATACGTGCCATTGATGCAATCGTATTCATAATTCTGTTTGGGCTTTCATAATAAATTATTGTATGACGTATTTTATTATCATCATGCAGTTTTTTTTCATCTACGAATCCACAAAATGTAAATCTATCCGTTGGGAACCCAGATAACACCAACGCAGAAATCGCCGCCGTTGGCCCCGGCACCATAAATATCGGAAGTCCTTCATCACGCGCAGCACGCACAATACGAAAACCCGGATCACTAACCCCCGGCATTCCCGCATCTGAAACAAACGCAACCGCCTTGCCAGATGCAACATCGTTCAGCAACCTGGGGATAACATCACGTTCATTGTGTTCATGACATGATACCCTGGGTGTTTTTATATCAAAATGTGATGCAATTTTGGCAAAAACACGTGTATCTTCACATGCAATCAAGTCAGCATTTTTTAGCGTATCTATTGCGCGTGGCGACAAATCAGATAAATTTCCAATTGGTGTTCCAACAATATAAAGCCCCGTTTGCATTTTTAATCCTTTTATAGTAAAATGATACAGAAATAAATGGATTTTTCAATGCTTATCAAAAATTTTTTTAGATTTGGTTTAATTGCAATATTACTGGCTGGATGTGGTGGCGTGGTAAAAACATCCCCATGGGACATTGAATACGACCCTGGTTTGGTTTCCACCCCAACCCAGTTGGAATACGGTACAAATTCTGGATACGGAATTGATATGAGCGGCACACACAATATCGCCGTTTTATTACCATTGACGGGGGACAACGCACAAATTGGTCGCGGAATACAAAATTCTATTGCACTGGCATTGTTCCAAACCCAACCAAACGGATTAAACGTTCACTTTTACGACACATCACGCGATGCATCCGGTGCAATCACCAGTGCACTTTCCGCATCCCCTGAAATAATTATCGGACCTATATTTTCCAGTAACGCCGCATTATTACGTTCGCAAAAACCTGATAATATTCCTGCCCTAACATTTACATCTGATGCAGGTGCGGTTGGTTCGGGCGTTATCAGCATGGCATTGATGCCTATGAATTCTGTTGAGGCAATAATTGACGAAATGTCATCTGACAAAGTCAAAAAATTTATAATTGTTGCCCCTGATGATATCAGCGGTCACATATTAACGGCCAACGCCCAGAATATTGCACAAACACAAAACATGGATATAACCGGCGTATTTTATTATGAGGCCGGAAATTCTGAATTAATAAAATCGTTGATGGAAACAGCATCCATGGCCAAGGATCGCACTGCTGCAAACAACAAAGCGCGTGAAATATTATCAGATATAATAACAAACGAAACATTATCTGGTGCTGAACGCACCTCCATCGCCAGACAGATAAATGAATTATCCAAGGTTGAAACCATTGGTTCCCTGCCCTATGACGCGGTATTATTCCTTGGTGGTGGTGAAGACACCAAGGAACTGGCATCATTTCTGCGGTATTATGGTGCCGATTCACACAGTGTTCATTTTTATGGCACAGCCCAATGGGATGACACCGACATCATTTCTGACTTTACGATGTCTGGTGCAAAATACGCGGCATTACCAGAATATAATCCCGATTTCATAGAATTATATAAAAACACATATGGCACAACACCAACTAGATTAAATACGTTTGGATACGATGCAATCAAGATTGCGATGGGTATGCTTTATTCAACACAGTCCAATGGAACATACCTATTAAACCAAAGTGGTTTTTATGGCATAGCGGGTCTTATTCGTTTAAATGTGAACGGCACGAACGAACGTGGTCTGCGTATCATTCAGTTAAACGGAACCGACACTCCACGTATAATAAAACAGTCCCCAACAAACTTTATTACCCCGATATATAATACCACAGAATATAAAACATCTGGTGCAGATGCGATGGAATTACAAACTCCTGGAATCAATCCGATGGACTATATTACAATTCCCGAACGCCTCAGATATAAATACAAACCAAAAACATATGGCACGACACAATCAAGTCCGGTGCAAACAATGTCTGTGATAACTACGGTTCAATCTGATACTGGCGATGCGATCAAGGAATCTGGGTTTAAACCAATAAAACACGAATCAATCAAACAAACATATATAGATAGCGTTGAAATAGAAGGATAACGCAAAAACAGGGGGCAAAATTATGGATTCTGCATCTTGGATATTTATTGGTATTATATTTATAATTATTGTATGTTCTGCTCTATACGCATACGGGACAAAACGCGAAATAAAAATCACCATCAAGGACAAAGGCACATTGACCTATGGTTATGTCAACGAAGGCAACGGACAAACCCGAACTGATTTTATGGTTTATACAAAAAACAACGAAAGTTTCAAAAACGTAAACTCTTTATGGTATTGGAAATGGCGGTCCACTGAATTACAGAACAAAATACAGCAAGGCAAAACATATACAGCGGTTGTATATGGTTGGCGTATTGGTGGACTAAACGTATATCCAAACATTGTCAAAATAAAAGAAACAAAACATAAAAAATAAATGAACATATCAGCAACAGGAAACAAAATGAAAAAAATATTTCTTTTACTGACAACAATCTATTGTAACTGTGCATTTGCTATAAATCTAGATTCTGAAATTGGTCAAGATTTTATGCAATCTGCTATGATTGGGTGTGTTGATTCTGCCATAGAATCTGGTATTAGTTTGGGCACTGCATCAGATTATTGTAACTGTGCAGTAACAAAAACCACAACAGAATTATCTTTTGAACAGGTATCAGAATATTATAAATATGGACGCGAAATAGAAAATATAATGAACAAAAACATCATGGAATGCTTAAGCACATTACTTGATCAACCCGATTCCAAAGATGAAATAATTTCAGGCATAACAGAACAATGTGTAATTAGCGCTGTTAGCTCTGGGGCAAGAATTGGCTTAGCATCTGAATATTGTAAATGTGTATCCGAAAAAATGCTTAACGAACTAACATTAGAACAAATTACAGAATATTATAATAACGGTCGCGAAATTGAGAAATTTACCCAAGAATGTATGTGGATGCTATCGCAATAGGACATTGTTCAGGGATCCCACCACCACTCAACTTATTTTATTTCAACAACATACAATTATTATATTTTTTGTGTGACTGAAAACACTTCAAACCGCATACACAAAATAAAAAAAAGACCCATTCGGGTCATTTTTTATTTTGGTGGGAGTGGAAGGAGTCGAACCTTCTCAAGCATAAGCTAACAGATTTACAGTCTGCCCCGGCTCTCCGACTCCGGCGCACGCCCAATCTTTTGATGTGAACGGTATAATAAAAATCCCAACTAACCATCGCACACCTAAACCTTGGTGCGAGCAGCGGGAATCGAACCCGCATTTCAAGCTTGGAAGGCTTGCATTCTAGCCCTTGAACTATGCTCGCAACAAATTCAAAGTAGCCAAATTATATAATATTTTTTGTTAAACGCAAGCATTTATTCTTTGACAGGCACAACCAATGGCAAACATTCGTCCATTCCTTCTATACAACAGGCAAACTCCATATTGCCTATATCTTTAAACCGTTCCCCAGCGCAACAACCAAACTTATTTGGTTTTGTTTCGTCTGGGCATAAACCATTTGCACGTAAATCGGCAATTCGTTGTTTTTCGGCGTCTGCCGCTGCCTGTTTTTCCTCGTCTGTTAATTCAGGTACAACAATATATTTAGCGCAATTTGCATCAAATTCCTGTTGCAATGTTTCCTTATTATCATCCGATGCATTATCTATATCAGATTGCAACTTGGTGCACTGTTCCGCAGAATATTCTTCTGTCACAACCGTATCTTCAACATTATTATTAATCGGCATCATATGTACAGTCGCAACGCGTGATGCCGCCCGCTTAGCACAAGATTTACGATATTGCACCCTTAACGATACCAAATTTGCACTTTCCTCTTCTGACAAATCATCACGGGCGCTCAGTGCGTTTATTTCACCCTGCATATCAGAACAAGATATTTCATCCGCAAAACCTGCAAATGAAAACATACACAAAAAGAATATTAATAAAACCTTTTTCATATCTGCCATCCATTATTTATTCGTTTATAATTTTTTCTACTTCCAATATAAAATCTATTGCGGGGTTAGTTAACTTTTTTGCCTTTTCAAAAACTTCCTCTGCTGCTGCCTGCATATTGATTCTTTTATATGTTTCAACAACATCTAATGTTTCACCTTGGGAAAATTTATCATCTTCCAATGCACGTGCGATGCTAAGTTCCTGTTTTGCCAAATCAATATATTTCTGTGCATTTGTTTTGCATCCACGTTCTGCCAGAATAGAATAAATTTTTGCATTATCTATATGCCTTTCTGCCCCCGAACACCCATCACAAATATTATTCATCATCTCAGTTTCAATTTTTTCACACACACTGGTATTATCCGTATTATCAAAATGTAGTGCATCTAGTAAAACCTTTTCACGTTCCAATAATTCTGAATATGTCTGCGCGTTTTCAACGCAACCATATTTAATCAAATTACTATATACACGTATATTCCATTCATGATTTCCTATATTAGAATCTTCTGTCTGTGCAAGTTGCGGAATCAGCATTTTTTCAACCATTTCACACGTTTTATCTGCAACGGTTTCAGTCACCATTTTTTCTGGCACAGATGTTACATTTTTTTCCACATACTTTGTTTTTGTAAATGCCAATCCAACCATCAACCCCGATGCAAACAATCCTGCTAGTGCGACAACAGCCAAAATCTTTTGCCGAATATTATTATTTTTAATTGTGTGTTTTGCCATTTCTCCCTGCCCATTTTTTATATTTATTTAACCAAACCGTTTTTAATAGTAATGGTTCTGTCTGCACGTTGTGCAAGTCCCATATCATGTGTCACAAACAGCATAGACATTTTATTTTTACGCACCAATTCCAATAACATATCAAATACCGTATTCGCATGTTCTGGATCCAAATTTCCTGTTGGTTCATCCGCCAAAATAATATCAGGATTATTTGCGATTGCGCGTGCAACCGCGCATCGTTGTTGTTCCCCACCCGACATTTCACCGGGCATATGCCCTGCCCTGTGTAAAACATTCACCGATTTTAACAACTTTGCACTGCGCGCCAACGCAGTATCCTGGGCAACACCATTTGCCATCATTGGCAATGCAACATTTTCAAGCGCGGTAAAATCAGATAATAAATTATGACGTTGATAAACAAAACCAATCTTGCTGCGACGTGTCATTGTGCGTTCTTCATCGTTCATTTTCTGCACAGGCACCCCACAAATCAGTATACTGCCCGCGGTTGGTCTATCCAGTAGCCCGACACATTGTAACAGTGTTGATTTACCTGTTCCCGACTGTCCGACCAACGCAATAATTTCACCACGATGCAAATCAAAGCCACCCCCACGTAAAATATGCAACGGTTGTCCACCTTCTATAAATGTCTTTTTTATATCACGCACAGACAGCACGACTTCTTTTTTTTCTATTCTAGACAAAGAACTTAAAATACCAACCATATCATGCCACCTTTATTCGTTCCTTAAAACATCAACCGGATCTGTGTTTGCCGCCTTCCACGCGGGATACAATGTTGCTAAAAACGCCAACAAAATTGCGAGTGACGCAATCCCAACAACCGTTCCAAATTCTAACTTAGACGGTAATTCAGATAAGTAATATAATTCAGATGGAAACAAATCACGCCCCGTCATCCATTGTAAAAACCTGCGTATAGGTTCTATATAAACTGCAACAACAACCCCCAATGCCGTTCCAGCAATCGCACCAATAATTCCGATTGATGTCCCAGATAACATAAATATTTTCATCATAGATGTACGCGACACCCCGAATGTCCGCAGCACTGCGATATCCTTGGATTTATCCTTTACCAACATAACCAACGACGACACAATATTAAACGCCGCAACAATAACAATTAGCAATAAAATTAAAAACATAACATTTGATTCAACCTGCAGTGCACCAACAAAACTGCGATTCAAATCGCGCCAATCACGCACAACAAAACCATCAGGCAGCAACGTAATCAACGCGTCACAAACCGCACGTGTATCTTCTGGTTTATCCAAAAACAAATCAATATGCGTCACTGCATTACCAATATTCAGATATTTTTGCGCCGTTTCCAATGGCATAAAAATATATCCAGAATCATATTCATACATACCCATAAAGAACGAAGTTTTTACTGGATACGACATAATACGCGGCATTGATCCAAATGGTGTTGGTGTCGCAGAATTTGCAGATACCAACGATATATTATCCCCCATCGTAACCCCAAGCGTACGTGTCAACGATGCGCCTGCAATTAATTCGCCATCTTGTATTTCTGATAATGCCTTGCCATATACACGTGTTCCGGACTGTGTTTTTGCAATTAAGTCAGGTATATTTATACCACGTATCATTGCCCCAGTATTGTTACCATTTGCAGATGCCATAACCTGACCTTCGGCAATCGGAACTACTGATACTGCATGTCCTTGAACAATTTTGTTCTGACGCATTTTATCAATTAAAAAATCATAATCAGAAATTGCCCCATCTTGATAATACACCACAACATGACCATTCATACCAATTATACGTGACAACAACGTATCATGAAAACCGCCCATCACAGACATCACAACAATTAATGTCGCAACACCCAACATAATTCCCAACAAAGACACCCACGAAACCACACTGCCAAATCCACGTTTTTTGGCCCCCAGATATCTAAAAGCAACTTTTTTTTCCAGTTGTGAAAACAACATTTATACCCATCCTTTAATCACTTAAAAATTCACGTAATGCATCACCTGTCAAATCGCCAACATATTCGGTTGGTTTTGCACCTGCATCAACAATTGATACGATACGTGGCGACATAAACACAACCAGTTCTGCAAACGGACTTATTAATGTTTCAGGCGTTGTCACAAACGAATGTGTTGGAATACCAATAATTACATAATTATCACCAACACTGGATGGAATTGTGAACGATGACAATTCACCATTGCTGGTCCTCAACACAATTTTTGCATCAATTTTATCATATCCACCAAAATCACCATACTTTGCAGTTGCACCGATTATTAAATCAGTTTCTAAACGTTCTTCCTTGGTACACTGACCAATATCAAAACGGGACTGCCACCCATTTGGAATTGCAAATTGACCCTGGGAAATTAACACAACATTAGATTGTTGATATAAAAATTCTTGTAATGTTTTTGTATTAATCTCTGGGCTTACAACCAACGCGCGTCCCACAACTCCAGATATAGACATTTTTACATTATTTTCCCCCAGCGCAGGCAACATATTCATCCACACGATTGGATTATCTGTGCGCGGATAAACACGATAAACATCTATATCCCATGCAATCATATATTTCTTGGACGATATATCGGCTATAATTCGGGAAACCTCGCGTTCTGTTTGATAATCACCTTCAAACACCAGTGTTTTATCCTGCCAGTTAACCAGCAAATTCCGCATATCTGCCCCATGCATAGCATCAACCAATGCCATTATAATCGTCTGGTCCTTGGGCATTTTTATCATCCATTTACCACGATGGGTTAAATGCAGTTCGCCATTTGCCGCATCATACGTATAATATGCACGACCCATTTTAGTCATCAAATCAACCGCATCTGTAAGCGCCCCCGAAGATATAGATCCTGATATTTTTTCAAACAAACTCTCATCTTCAACAACGGCAATATCTGTTCCGGTCAGCAAATTATCCAATGCCTGCTTTACCGTTAATTTTTTAAACTCATAATCAGAAACCTGCAAATCAGCTGGCAACGCATCACCTGTATTCAGGCGTACAACCTCTATCTTTTCTTCTGGAACGACCGAAACAATACTCTGATTATTCCAATCAACCTTGCAACGTTTTGGCAATTCAACCGAAAAACGCTGTGCGGTATCCGTTGTCAGCGCGGCCTTTTTTGGGAAAATAGGAACAGAATTTTCATCAATCACCAAATTATCAACAACAGTTATTGTTTCATATTGTGGAATTGCATTTTGTTGGTTTTGGCACGCAACCAGCCCAAACAACGCACAAATCAGGCAAATTTTATTTTTTATCCGTTCCATTTTATTCCCCTTGTATATAAAACATACTATATATTCATAATTTTTTCAAATTCTTCTAGCGACATTTCATAAATAGGTTTCTGGCTGGGCGTAACATACTGTTTCACAGAATCAAGTTGTTTGGTCAACCGTTCTATCACAGATGTAACATCCGACGGGACAACCTGGTTCTGCATCAAACGCCGCCCATATTCAACAATATATTCTAAAACGTCCGCCGCAAAAAAGCGCCCAACATAATTTTCCATCGCGATTCCGCCTTTTTGAACACATATTGCCGACATAGTCATCAACGTCTGATTATATAAATTTGCTAGCTTTATAAAGTTTTGAACAGTTATAGCCATACCCCTATCCTTTATCCCCTTTATGCATATTATAAAAACTATTGCCCCATTAACGCAATTAAATTATAATAGAAAACATGAGAATGAGATTTTTAGGAATTTTATTATTATTGTCCGCATGCGCAACCGTCAACCAGGGCAGTTTGGACGACGCAACCGTATTAAATTGGGAAAACGAAGCGGTCACAACCGAACAATTTGTTCGTGATCACAAATCGTGTTTGGGCATAACAACCAAGGAATACACGCCACGATCAAGAATCGCAAAATTATTATCCCCCAACCAAAGTGTTCAAATGCCTGATTGGGATGGGTTATGGGTTACATTTCAGTCAAACGAATACAGGGATGTTGGGCAACGCGCCTTGTTATCCGTCCCCAGCAGTCAAACATCAAAAACCGTTGGTGCCTATCGCCGTTGTATGTTCAGACGTGGATATTTATTGCGCGCGATGTAGACCAAAAAATTTGCCCACATAATAATAATGTGATATAATAACACACGATGAAGAAAACTATCTGGTTTTGGGTGTGTTTTGTTGTCGCAATAATTTTAGCGACCTATTTTTCTACGCGCATTATTATGACCCGGATGGGGAACGGATATGCCGCCATTGTTCATCACGTATCTGTTAACACAGATGCCAGTAATGTTGATTTAACCGCAATCCAAAACGCCACAGAAATATTACCAAATACAAAAACATATACGCTGGACCTAGAAACACTGAACGCACGTATTTCGTCTGTTCCAGGTGTCAAAAATTCTGCGGTCAGGCGGTTGCCTAATGGAAATATTTCTGTACACACAACTATGCATAACGTTCTGGGTATATACGCCATGGGCGATGGGCTATATTATCCAATATCTGATGATGGCACTATTGTTAATCAACCATCTGCGGAACGAACACCCGGGGCAATATTATTTCGTGGTGAAAAACCCAATAATATAACAAAAATTACAACCGCGGTCAGCGCACTCGCCGCCGACATAGATTATCTGGAACTGATTGAAAAACGGCGTTGGAATATACACACAACAAATGGAATAACCATTTTACTGCCCGAAGATATTATAACAACCACTGACGAATATGAACCAAACAATTCAGTTGCCCAACTTATAAAAATGAATACAAATCATCAAATTTTATCACGCGACATTTCAATCATTGATTTGCGCGATCCGAAACGTGTATTAATACAAAAAAAATGAATCTGATGGATTCGCGTTTTTTATGCCTAGATATTGGAACCACCGGTGTTCGTGGGGTTGCCCATCGTGTTCAATCGGGTAATATAACAAAATCTGCAACCGCCATGTGCGACAGTTTTGATACCGTATTTGCAATCAAATCTGTCACAGATGAACTGGAACACGAATTAAATACGCATTTTGATTCAGCGTATATCACTGGAAATTTTGGAAACGCTAAATTTCAGATAACCCAAAAACACACTGTATGGAATACTGAACATAAAATAACACAATATGATGTTCAAAATCAAATTGCACAAATTGATATTCCCGACGGATACTATCCAATGCATACAATTCCATTGGCATACAACACACCGGGGGCGCGTGATATTTTAACCCCGATTGGTCAAATTGATCGCGAATTAATATCTGCATTTGGAACAATTTTTTATGAATCTGGTCGTTTGGACGAATTGCGAACAATTTTTCACAAGGCCCACATTCAAAACAATGGTTTCTTTGACCCGCAATTTTTGCAAAACGCGGTTTATCGGCAACAAAAACAAAACACCCTATTTATTGATATTGGTGGTGAATTTACAACTGCATCTATTTGGACAAATCGCGGGTGTGTTTGGTTCACCAAAATTCCAAATTCAATGACCGCAATCACAATGGATATATCTGAAAAACTGGGGATTGATTTTGACGAGGCCGAACGCATAAAGCGAAACGTGGCCAGTTTGATCCCCAAGGAAATGGATCGTTTTACCCCAGCAGATACAGAATATGCATTTCAACGTTCTGATGTAAATGACATTGTGATTCCACACCTTGTTGATATTATTGGGAAAATAAAGGAACAATCTGCCACAGCGATTGAAAAATACAATCCAACAAAAATTATTTTAACTGGTGGTGGCGCATCTATTGATGGCGTAATTGATTTTTTTGAAAACGCATTTGGAATATCGGGCGAAAAATTACAAACAGACACATCTGTGAACGCATTATCTGAATATATTTGGAAACTGCAGGAACCGAAACGAAACATAATAATATCAAGATATAATCGTGTAAACAGTATTCACGATAAAATACACAAGATATTCAAGCGCAGAAAACCAAAACAAAAATTCATCCCAATTTTACCCAGCACATTGTGTTTTAATATGCGCAAACGAACAACATACGAATTGTTTAACGCGGGCGGTATATCAATGATTCATGTTGATATAATGGATGGATTTTACGTAAACAAAATTGCAGGCAGTATAAACGAATTAAAAATAATAAACGCCAATTCTGGGGCCCATCTGCATGTGCATCTAATGACAGAATCGCCATCCGCATGGGCGGCTGATGCCATTACTGCAGGCGCAGATACCGTTATTATATCAACCAACACATCTGGGGTAAAAAATGCCCTGCACGAAATCAAGACCGCAGGCAAACGTTGTGGAATTGCATTAAATCCAGAATCATCAGTTGAAATTCTAAAACCGATTTTGCGCAACATTGATGAAGTAATGGTTATGGCGGTGCCCCCCGGATCGGCAGGTCAATCGTTTAACCCTGATGTTTTACACAAGATATCTATTCTTGCCGCAACACGCAAAAAATACGGATTAAAATTTTTAATTTCAGTTGACGGTGGCATAAACAACAAAACCGCACAAATGTGTTGGAACGCAGGCGCAGATTTATTGGTCAGCGGTTCTTATCTTGCTAAATCATCTGATTTTCCATTGGCGGTACAGAGTTTATTAAAACACAACAAATAAAAATTTAATTATTAATTACTATTTTTCTGCCGCTACCATGTTCTGTAATATAAACATGAATTGTGTTTTCCGGCAAAACACCCAACGCAATATCCGGCCATTCAATTAGTGTTATATCGTTTACAATCGCGTATGGCAACCCAATTTCTTCCAATTCAGACGGATCCGCAACCCTATATAAATCAAAATGCGATATTCCATCATAATTTTGAACGATTGTAAATGTTGGACTTGGGACAACCGTATCGGCACCACGCAAGGTTCGAATAATTTCGCGTGCGATTTCTGATTTTCCCATACCCAAATCCCCATGCAGTGCAACCGTTACAGGCGCACGCAACGTTTTGGCAAAATCTGCCGCCCATGCACGTGTCGCATCTATATTTGGTAATATTATCTCTGACATAATAACTTAGCGCCCTTTATATAATTTATTGCGTATGTTGGAGTCATTATATGTTTATTTTCTTGTATTTGTTTCAATGCAAGTTGTGCTTTATTTTCTGTGTCATATGCACATCTTACACGAACCGCCCCACCATCTATAATTTGTATAAAATCTATTGCCCAATAATCTTTCCATAACTGGGAATGATATATATAGTTTCCAACTTCTATAATATTTTTAAACAACATATTATTTTACCTTTGTATTACCAACTATGTAAATCTTTTGTGGCAAATCAGAATGTGGCATTAATTTACTGTCGCGTTTTTTTAACGCCTCTACTGCCTTTAATGCCAAATTTTTTGTTCTATATTGATAACGAACCAATAATGTAAACATTCCGCGTTCAACCAAAATATCCGCGCCAAATGCTTCTTTTTTCAAATTTTCAGGAATATAAATTCCTTCCACGGCAATAATTTCTTTAAAATCAACCATCTTATAATACCCTTTTATTCAACCAATAATAAATCATCTTCTAACCTATGAATTGCGTCACGGATATCTGCTGCCTCTTCAAATTCCAGATTTTCCGCCGCACGTTTCATCTTTTGTGTCAGTGTTTTAATCTCTTTACGAATCGCATCTGCATCCATAACACCGTTTTTATTATACACAAATTTTCGTTTTGCATCTGTTTTTTCTTGTTTTTCTATAACTTCATTAAACACTGCCTTGGAAATAGTTTTTGGTGTTATACCATGTTCCTGATTATATGCCATTTGCTTTTCGCGTCTGCGCGCTGTTTCATCTAGCGCATATCGCATAGATTCAGTTATTGTATCAGCATACAAAATAACCCGACCATTTGCATTACGCGCAGCGCGCCCAATTGTTTGAATCAAACTGCGCGCAGAACGCAAGAAACCCTCTTTATCAGCATCCATAATGGCAACCAATTCACATTCTGGAACATCCAAGCCTTCGCGCAGCAAATTAATTCCGACCAACACATCATATTTACCCAACCGCAAATCACGTAATAAATCTATACGTTCTAGGGTATCAATATCGCTGTGCATATATCGCGCTCTAACACCGTTTTCATTCAGGTAATCTGTCAACTGCTCTGCCATCTTTTTGGTCAATGTTGTTACCAATGCCCTGCCCTTAATAGATTTTAATTCATCCAATAAATCATCAACCTGATGCGCAATTGGTCGAACATCACAAATTGGATCTAACAATCCCGTCGGACGAATTACCTGTTCAGAAACAATTCCCCCAGATTGTTCTAATTCCCATGGACCCGGGGTTGCAGATACAAATATCGTCTGGGGCCGCAAAGCATTCCATTCATCAAACATTAATGGTCTATTATCAACACACGACGGTAAACGGAAACCATACTGGGCCAACGTTTCCTTACGCGCCCTATCCCCACGCGACATTGCACCAATTTGCGGAACGGTCACATGACTTTCATCAACAAACAAAACTGCATCTTTTGGTAAATATTCAAACAATGTTGGTGGTGGCTGCCCCGGTGCGCGCCCTGTCAAATATCGTGAATAGTTTTCAATACCACGACAAGTTCCAGTCGATGCCATCATTTCAATATCAAAATTGACACGTTCACGCAGGCGCTGTTCTTCAACATATTTCATATTATCATGAAAATATTTTAACCTTTCGTCTAAATCAATTCTGATATTATCAATTGCCTGTAATACAGACGGCATAGGGGTTGCATAGTGTGAATTTGGATAAATCGCGATTCTATCCATAGATGACAATTTTGCACCAGTAAGCGTATCAAATTCCCATATTGCTTCAACTTCATCACCAAAAAATGATACTTTCCACGCTCTATCTGCCATATGCGACGGGAATACATCCAGCGTATCACCACGAACACGAAAATCCCCACGTGCAGGTGCAACATCATTACGCTTATACTGGATATCAACCAATGAATGAACTACATCTGACACAGCAATATTATCCCCAACATGCAGAACAAATCGCATTCCTGCATATTCGTCTGGCGCTCCAATTCCATATATAGACGACACCGATGAAACAACAATCACATCACGATTTTCCAACATTGCGCGGGTTGCACTGTGGCGCATACGATCCAGTTGTTCGTTTATAGATGCATCCTTGTCAATATATGTATCTGTTGTTGGTACATATGCTTCTGGCTGGTAATAATCATAATAGGAAACAAAATATTCCACATGATTATTTGGGAAAAACGACTTCATTTCTGTATATAATTGCGCCGCCAAAATTTTATTTGGTGCCATTAACAATGCTGGTCGTCCTAAATCTGCAATAACATTTGCCATTGTAAATGTTTTGCCAGACCCCGTTACCCCCAACAAAACCTGGGATTTTTTACCCGATTCAACACCAGCAACCAATTCTGAAATCGCGGTTGGTTGATCACCCATAGGGGCATAAGGACTTTGAAGATCAAATATACTTTTTTTGTTCACAAACACTAATATAATATTTTATAATCAAAATACAAGGACAGAGAGAGTGCCATTAACACCACACCTTAGACGGCGTATTTTGTGGACCAGCATATGTTGTGTTGGACTGTTGCTATTGGCATATATTGTTATTCCCCCTGCTATAAACATTAATTACCTAAAACCAGGCATCGAAAAAGCCATTTCAGAACAAACCGGCATCAACGTAAACATCACAGGATCAATAAATTTCAGTTTATTGGGTGCCACAACAATTGTTGCACATAATGTTAACACTCCCTTTGGTGATATAGATCGGGTATCATTATCTATGCCGTTACGTTACATATTTAATATGCAAAACGCCCATTTAAACAGTGATATTGATGTTTATGGTGCAAACATAAAAATAACATCACTTATACCGACCAATTTCAATCACAATATAAACGTGTATAACTCAAATGTATTTTTTATAAACAAAGAATACAAAATTATTCGCGCTAATATAATTGACAGAACATTTAATGGCAGCATTCGCACCTCACAACACAAATACGACATTGCTTTTAACAACGGAAATTTTGTGGTTAAAAACAATAACAATAATCTGGAAATAACTGGGCAGATATATTCTGATGGAACCGCGCGTGGCGAATTGCACATTGAAACAGATGATATAAACCGTTGGTTTGAATTTTCAGAACCCAAAATAGATAAACATGTCAGTGCAACCATGAACTTTGATTGGGATGGCGAATATGGATTTGATTTTACAGATATTCATGCAAATGGGACAATCGGGAACATAACGCTTAAACCTGACGGACATAAAGTAATACATTTAGCATCAAACAATCTTACTTACGATTTATCTTTTTTAACCAAGCCAAACAAATTTTTCTATAACACCGATTTGGATTTAGATTTTTATGGCGATATGCCACTAAACAAACACCATTTCAAACATTTAAAGGTTCAAACATCTGGCAAAGATGAACACATAGATATTTCAAATATAACTGCAGATAATATATCATTACAAAATGGTTATATTGATACAGATGGCGGTCATGACATAACCTTAGTAATAAATCGTAATAACAATATAACCCAGTGTTTATTTAACGGAACACCAGAAATATGGGAATGTTCAAAATTCACATATAAAAATATATCTGGAACATTAAATATAAATAATAATACATTTACGGCATCAATTACATCACCCGATGATATGCCCAACATAGAAACACTGCAAAACGCAGTTGCGACATTGGGATCTCAAGGAACAATAAAATTTTCATTTGCAAACAAATCTGGTGATTTACTAATAACACCTGACACAATAACACCACAGTTTACATTTGCAACAGACGTATCGTTACAAGATGTGAATATATATTTTGGTTTTCTGCCGCCGTTTATGATGACCACCAAGGGTGAATTAACAACCACTGACGGCACACTCACATTTATTCCATCTGACAAAAATTGGACACTATCTGTATCCCAAAAAAGTTTTCACATTACAGGAACAAACCTAAAACTTTGGTTACAACATCCTGATGACCTGAAATTTATGAACGATCTGCCGTATGCTGTGTCTGGGATATACGACAATGGGTATATTTCCAATTTGACCTTTATACTGGCGGAACAAATATTCACCGGAACATCAAACAAGGACACAATTACACTATCAACCAACGAACTAAATCTCGACAAGTTTATCAATCAAAACTTTATGCAGAATTTTGAAGAACAATCGTTTTTATCCCAACACCCAGTCATAAGTATGTTTGATATACCTTTTAATATCTCAATATCTGCCAAGAAATTGATTTTTAACGACATAGAATATAATAATTTTATATATTCCCTTAAACGCGACAGTCAAACAATATCTATAACGGACAGCGACCGCGGGAATTTACTTACGACAATAGAAAAACATAAAAACGATTATAACATCAATATACAATTAAATAAGTTTTTACAAGATGGTGGCATTCTAACCTATGATATGCCGATAAACACTTATAACAGCACAATAACAGGAAACGCAAAATTTAAAACATTTGGCAATATCGCAGAAGATATTTTATATAACCTATCTGGGGATATAGATGTTACATTTAATGGTGGCGATTTTATTGGGTTTGGCATTGATGACTTTTATGCATCATCTGAAACGATTGGTACGTTGAACGCAGAATTTGCTATATCCAAGGCATTAAATGGTGGCATCAGCCATTTGAAAGAATTGCGCATCATTGGTCGCTATGAACATGGACAATTTTCCACCACAAAACCATTCACTTTATCACTGCGACATGCTGATATCACTGGTGCCCTAGATATATCTGACACAAACATAAATGGGTTATTTCAAATAACATTACGCGGTACATCGCCTGACCCAACACCAATTGATGTAAAATTAGATACAAATAATTTACGCACATATTCGTTATCTGAAATCATGACTAATTTTGATCCTGATTATATGCGAACATTTGTTCAAACACATAATCAATTCTAAAAAAACACGATCCAAACGGACCGTGTTTCTGTTTTAGTTCTTTTTACGTATTTGTATATGGGTTTCACGTAATTGTTTTTCCGTAACCTCTGTCGGGGCACCCATCATCAAATCCTGGCCACGTTGATTGGTTGGGAACAAAACAACCCCACGTAAGTTTGGTTCATCACGCATAATTTGCACCAAACGGTCCAACCCAAACGCACACCCACCGTGCGGTGGTGCGCCATATTGGAAAGCATTATACATGCCCCCAAATTTCGCCTTAACAGTTTCTTCATCATACCCAGTGATATCAAAACACTTTAACATGATCTCTGGGTTATAATTACGCAAACCACCACTGCAAATTTCGTTTCCGTTTAACACCATATCAAATTGTGCCGCTTTGATAGCGAGTGGATCTTTACTTTTCAATTCATCCAACGTTGCCATTGGGAACGAAAAAGGATTATGTGTAAACGCAATTCCTGTTGATGATTCTGGATCTGCTTCAAAGAATGGGAAATCTTCTATCCAACATAATCTAAATTCCGTTTCATCAATCAAACCCAAATCCTCGCCCAACTTTATACGCAATTTACCTGCGGCTTTTGCTGCCTTTTCTGGTTCGTCACACACAAAGAACAACGATGAATTATCACCTGCGATTTTGTGCAGTTTTGCAATTCTTGCCTCATCCAATTTTTTTGCAACGGGACCTTTTGCTTCATCGGCAAACACAATATATCCCAAACCGCCTAATTCTAATTCTTTAACCGCATATTCGCCTAATTTATCGAACCATGAACGCGGTTTATCAGACGATTTTGGTGCCGGTATTGCACGAACCACCGAACCGTTTTCAACAGCATTTGCAAATATTCCAAAATCAGACCCACGGAATATTTCCGTAACATCAGAAATAATAATTGGATTGCGCAAATCTGGTTTATCTGTTCCATACTTCAACATTGCATCATCAAATGCAATATGTGGAATATCCGGACATATCTTGGCATTTGGAACGAATTCACGTATCATTTCTGGAATCAAAGTATTACCAACCGCCTGAATATCGGGCAAATCAACAAACGACATTTCCAGATCTAATTGATAGAATTCTAACAATCTATCTGCACGCAAATCTTCGTCACGAAAACATGGTGCAATTTGAAAATATCTATCAAATCCAGAAATTTGAATTAATTGCTTAAATTGTTGTGGTGCCTGTGGCAGCGCATAAAACATCCCATGATGAATACGCGATGGAACGATAAAGTCACGCGCACCTTCTGGGCTGGATGCTGTTAATATAGGTGTTTGAAATTCTGAAAATCCATATTCCCACATTTTATCACGAATAAATTTCATAACACGATTGCGGAATAAAATATTTTGGTGTAATGATTCACGGCGCAAATCAATATAACGATATTTTAAACGTAAATCTTCTGACACCGTTCCATCATCACCAAACACCTGGAACGGCAACACATCCGCATTTGTTAAAATTTCCCATGATTTAGATTGTACCTCTATATGCCCTGTTGGGATTTTATCATTTATTGCATCTGCGTCACGCGCAACGACAGTCCCTGTAATTTTAATCACAGATTCAGGACGAATTTTTTCTAATTCTGCATCACCGCCGTCAAAAACAACCTGTGTTATTCCATAATTATCGCGCAAATCCACAAACAACAGTGAACCATGATCACGCTTACGATGAACCCATCCAGACAGAACAACTGTTTCACCAACGTTTTTTTCCGTCAGTTCGCCACACGTATGTGTTCTATACTTTGATTTCAAAGATAACATTTTTACACCTTGTATTTATTTTAGTGCAGAAAAAAGAGATTTCTTTCGGCACCCAAACAATCTTAAACACAGGGGCGCTAAGATTTTTTCGCGCGGTGCCACCCTGATTTATTGCTTTTAATGGGTTTTGAATATTCCATGGTTGTCAGTCATATCATCACATTCGCGCCCTAAATCCATAGGATGATATATCCAAAACATTGTATTTGCAAGAAATATATGATAAAATAGATGAAACAACGCATATAAAAGCAAAGGATTAAATATGAACACAGTTTTTGGGGAAATTTTTGGTTATTTATCTGGTGGACTAACCGCCCTGGCCTTTCTGCCCCAAACAATGAAAACCATAACAACCAAGAATGTATCTGGCTTATCCAGAAAAATGTACATTATGTACACAACTGCATTGGTATGCTGGATAATATATGGGATATATCTTCATTCAAAACAAATAATATTTTTTAATTCTATAACATTGACTTTCAACATAATCATACTGCGTATGATATTCAAATACGGTAAAAAGAAACACAAATAATGCTACTAGGATACATTTTTACAATATTAAACTATTTCAGCTATTGTTTTAGTCGGTTTGCTAAAACAAAACTGACGATGTTGTACATGGATTTATTATCCAAAGTATTTATGATTATTGCCCTGTATTGTTTTGGTTCTATCGGTGGCAGTTTATCATTTATTGTTGCATTTATACTGATAATTATTGCCACACTAAAAGAAAACCAAAAACAAGATTGGTTGTTTGGATACATATTATTTCAGTTCATGTATATTGCGATATTAATTACAACATTTGACGGTATTGCATCAATATTGGTTTTTATAACTGTTTCTATAAAACTATACGCATTATGGTGGATGCGCCCCCAGGGCATACGCATGCTTGGGATTATCGCCAGTTTATTTTTTATTGTATATCAACTGACAATTCATAATTGGGCTGGGTTACTTGAAATCTGTGTAATTGCAAGTAACGCAACATCTTTTCTGAAATATAGGAACAAAAAATATAAAACATAACACATAATATTTGATATAATATGCAACATCATACAGCGGGAGAGAACATATGAAACAAAAAAAATCATCAAAATCAACTAAAACTCAAACAAAACCAAATCGGCATATATTTATAAAAATCATTGTTATGGTTTTGGTTATATTGCTTGCAACGTTTGCTTTTATATTTATGCATAGGCCCAAATCAGAATATTCTGTTTCGCCATACAAAACACAACAACAGTGGCAGGCATCATATGTTTTACCCGAATATAAACCGAACGTTGAAATCACCGGTCAATACGATACAAATCTGGCTGTAAAATGTGAAAATGGCACATTTGTTGGTCAGAAACAAGATGACGTTATTGCGTGGCGTGGAATCCCATATGCGACACAACCTGTTAGCGACCGCCGTTTCAGACCTGCGATTGCCCCAAAAAAATCAGATAAAGTATTCCAGGCATATTATTATGGTCCATCCTGCATGCAACCAATTGATAGAACGGGCGGTGAATTATCGTCACAATATCACCAAGGCGAAGATTGCCTAAATCTGAACATATGGTCAAATGTAAATGGCGCACCCAACAAACCTGTGTTGGTATATATCCATGGTGGCGGCTGGTTGCAAGGTGGAACCGCAGATCCATTATATAACGGTCAGTTTTTTGCACAATATAACCCCGACATAATTGTTGTTACCGTAACATACCGTATGGGTATGATGGGGATGATAAACCTGACTGAATTTCCAGACGGCGCAGATTACATTACATCAACCAGCAACAATTTACTTGATTTAGTTCAATCATTAAAATGGATAAAGAAAAATATTGCAGGATTTGGCGGCGATCCGAACAACATAACAATTGCGGGTGAATCTGCGGGTGGTGCTGCGGTATCTGCGCTGTGCATTATACCATCTGCACGTGGATTATTTCAAAAGGCAATCGCCATGAGTGGTTCTGCCACCCAGGGCAGCGACATTGACACAACATATGCATTACCAGATGCTATTAAACGCGCATTTAATACCGAAAGTGTTGCCGATATTCAAAACATAGATTTTGAAACCCTGCAAGAATATTGGGATATAAACAATGCAGATTTATACAGTTTATTAATACGTGACGATTTAATTTATCCTGCGGATCCGTATTTTTCATGGGAAAACGGAAAAACCAAAGACCTGATTATTATGCAGGGTCACACTGCAAACGAATTCCGTTATTTCCAAGATGTTTTTGGTGGCGACCTTGACTTTTTCAACGCTATCAGTGATGTATCTGCACTTGCAGATGAAGAAGCAGGAACGGATGAATTTCGTTCAGATTTGTCTGATTATGTATCTGCTCTGCAAAATCTCGGTTATTCGGATTCAGACATTATAAATCAATACATGAACGATAAAACATTATCATCTGGGAATACGTATCAGGCGATTCAACACGCAAACAATGGCGGTATTGGTTACAGTTACACATTTGAAAAAGAATATGCCTACCCTGAATATCTGGGGGCGGCCCATGCCGTAGATTGTGCATATTTATTCGGGACATTTGATGGTGTTCATACATTGGGAACGCGGCATGATGTTGACCTGGCCCTAGAATTTCAAAAAATGATTGCGAATTTCTGTAAAACAGGCAATCCATCAACTGACAAATACACATGGCCAACATATAACAATGATACACGTATAAAAATAATGATTGGCGACAACATGCGCACCGAACAAAATCCCGAAGGCGCGCGTGTTGATGCCACAATGCGTATGATTCAAAGCAACCCAAAATTCAGATATATGGATTCATTTGCGACCCTGCTGCCATTGGTTGCAGAACACTATCCAGAAACATATGATAAGTTTATAACAACCATGTTGGACGTATCGCCAGAAAAATAATATTGATTTTTAGGCATAACCCGTTATAATACGCGCATCACTTGCCCTAATAGTCTAGTGGTAAAACACGTCCTTGGTAAGGACGAGTCGCAAGTCCGATTCTTGCTTAGGGCACCAG
>JAGHVG010000014.1 GCA_018064405.1 Candidatus Enterousia scatequi
ATTTGATTCTTTGAAATGTGCAATTGCACGCGAATGTCAAGGAAAACAAAGATAAAGGGCGAAATTATGAAAAACAATATAAAAACAAATCTGAAATTAGCAGCGGTATGTTCCGCAGCCGCGATGACGCTTTCTGGGTGTGCTTGGGATATAGCACCAAATGTTATAGAAGATATTTCAGATGGTAAATTTTTGGTCAGAGATATCGATTATGGAACAGAAAGAATATTATTGTTTGATTCAAAAACCAAGCGTAAAGTAGAAGATGCTTTGCCGTATTTTCGTGTTGGGGATACAATCGAAATTGAGTTGCAACCTTGGAATAATTATTATTATGAGCGTTGTTTGAATATGTGTTCTGCTGCTTATCAATTGCGTGTACCAAGATATTTGATAAATCGCAGAAAAAAGGAAGAACATTTACGTGAACAACAACAACAGTTTGATAATCTGAAACAGATTATGATGCAAAAACACCAGGACAACCAACGGTAAAATGCTGCACACATCTGATTTTGATTTTGAATTGCCAAATGAATTAATTGCATCGCACCCGCTGCATGAACGTGATGCGTCGCGTATGTTGGTTGTTAATGGTAAGAATCTGAGTGACAAGCATATCCGCGACATCCTGGACTTTATTCAGCCGGGCGACGTTATCGTGTTTAATAATTCGCGTGTTTTGCCGGCACGATTTGATGCGTCGGGGCATGAAATAACATTGCATACTGCGGTTGATGACAATACGTGGTGGGGACTGTGTAAAAAATTTACCAAGATTTCGGTTGGTGATACGCTGACCATGTTGGATGGGACAACCATGACGGTTGTTGATAAAAATCCTGAAAGTGGTCTGTTGTTGCATTTTAATTGTGATAGTGTTTTTGATGTTCTGAATAAATTGGGCAAAATGCCGTTGCCACCGTATATTAAACGCGATGCTGAAACCGAGGATAGGGAACGTTATCAAACCGTTTATGCCGACCCGTTGGGATCCATGGCGGCCCCAACCGCAGGACTGCACTTTACCAATGAATTGATAAGTGCGATTGAATCCCGTGGCGCCCGTGTTGTCAAGGTGACACTGCATGTTGGGTCGGGAACGTGGATGCCGGTTAAGACAGAAAATATCGCCGAGCATAAAATGCACAGTGAATGGTGCTGCATTACGGATGAACAGGCGGAAATAATAAACAACGCAAAACGTGTAATTGCGGTTGGAACAACGTCTATGCGGACATTAGAAAGTGCGGCAATTCGTGCGCGTGAATCTGGATTAAATCAACGTGTTGTGCCAATATGTTTTGATACAAATATATTTATTACACCTGGCTATAAATTCGGGGCGGTTGATGTGTTGCTGACAAACTTTCATTTGCCAAAATCTACGCTGTTTATGTTGGTTTCTGCATTTGCGGGGTTGGATAATATGAAAAATGCATACGCGCATGCGGTGGCTGAAAAATACAGATTCTTTTCATACGGTGATTGCTGTTTGTTATTTAAGCAAGATGGGGTATAACAAATGTCGCTGAAATTTGATTTGATTAAAACGGATGGAAATGCGCGGCGCGGTCGCGTGCATACGGCGCATGGGACATTTGAAACGCCGGCATTTATGGCGGTTGGAACGGCTGCAACAGTCAAGGCATTAACAATGGACCAGGTTGTATCTACTGGAACCCAGGTTATATTGGGTAATACTTATCATTTGATGATGCGCCCAGGTGGTGATTTGGTTGAAAAAATGGGCGGTCTGCATAAATTTAGTGGCTGGAATGGACCGATTTTAACGGACAGTGGTGGTTTTCAGGTTATGTCGTTGTCTAATTTGGTTAAAATGTCCGAAGAAGGTGTTCAATTTACATCGCACATTGATGGCGGAATAAAACATTTTTTACGTCCCGAAGATTCTGTGCATATCCAGCATCAGTTGGATTCTAATATAACAATGTGCTTGGATGAATGTCTGCACTTGCCAACGACACGTGAACGCGCTGAAAAAAACGTTGATATGGTTGCACGTTGGGCAAAACGCAGCAAGGATGCGTTTGTTGACCGTGATGGTTATGGTATATTCGGCATTGTTCAGGGGGCGGACTATCCTGATTTGCGTGAAAAATCTGCACATCAGTTAACGGAAATTGGTTTTGATGGTTATGCGATCGGCGGATTGGCAGTTGGTGAACCCCAAGATGTTATGTTTGATATGATTGCAACGGTTACACCGCACCTGCCGACCGATAAACCGCGTTATTTAATGGGTGTTGGAACACCATTGGATATTTTGGGCGCGGTTGAACGTGGAATTGATATGTTTGATTGTGTTATGCCAACGCGTGCCGGTCGAACCGCCCAGGCATTTACACGCCACGGCACAATGAATATGAAAAATGCGCGCTTTACGGATGATGAACGCCCATTGGATGACAGATGTGGATGTCCGGCGTGTAAATTGTCGCGCGCATATATACATCACCTGGTAAAGTGTGGTGAAATTTTGGGTTCAACACTATTGACGCAGCACAACCTGTGGTTTTATCAAGATTTGATGCGCGATATTCGTGCGGCAATAGAAACTGGTAATTTCACAGAATTTAAAGAAAAATTTATATCAGAATACAATTCTAAACAGAATCAAGGAAAGGAGTAAACATGTCAAAAAAAGAAATAGAAGTCATTGATCAGGGGGGCGCAAAAACAGTTGCTAAAAAAACATCGTTCATAACGGTTACAAAACGAACATTTGCGATTATTTCTGTTATTTGGATAGTGTTCGTTGCGTGGTTTCCATTGTATATCAAGAATCATTATTCAGGCCCAATCAAGAAATCTATTGTTGTTGCGATGTTCTATGATTTGCAGCGTAATATCAACGAACAATACCAAAAAATGTTGCAGAGTATCAAAAAATCAATAAATCTAGAAAAACCGATTGGATTTGCTATTGATCAAGTAAAAATGGCGGAAGGTGTTGTCAACAAGGTGACGGATACAACCACCGTTGCCAAGGAAAAAACAGCAGCGGTCAAGGAAAAGACCGCAACGGCAAAAAAGTTAACCGGTATTGTGTCTAAATTCGGTGTAAAAACAGATTCTGTGGACAGTGTCATTGATAAAGCAGATGCCACAGTTGACAAGGCAAATGCAGGTATTGCAAAGGTTGATAATACCGCCAAGATGGTTAATCAACAATTAGATAAGGTTGAAAAAAATCTGACCAAAGTGGCCCAGGCAGAGGTTGATAAAATGATTGATGCCGCAATCAAGGGTGTATTAGACAGCCAGACAGGTGGCCTTGGGACAACGTTGTTGACTGATTATGGTATCAAACACGTATATCCTTGGCGTCCATCATCATGGGGTGTTGCAACCAAGATTTATAATGATTTGGAAAAATCAGATGTCACAGTTATCAACACAATTACATCCAGTGTAAATGAATATTTCAGTTATGGTGCATGGGGATTGGTTATTGCTGCATGGCTGGTTGGATTCATTATATGGATGGCTGTGTTTAAGAAAATGAAAGCGATGATATCGCCGTTCTTGGTTTGTCCGCGTTGTGGACATACGTTCGCTGATAAACGCACTGCGCTGGGGTTACTTAAAGTATTTCAGCCATGGACATGGTTTTAATTAACATAAAGGGGCATAGTATGGATAATAAAATAAAATTAGAACAAGACGAATTTAATTCTTTTAATATCAAAGTGTCGGGGCTTCGCTGGACTGTAATAACATTAGCACTGGCTAGTATAGGGGTGTCAATGTATAACGTTTCAGACAGGGCTATTATCATTGCCGAAGAAAAGCATGCACAAACCGAAATAATGCGTCAACAACTGGAAGTTGCAAAACAACAGTACGTGTTGGATTCGTTGCGCTATTATAACCAATATCAGAAATAAAGGTTCCCTTTATAAAAAACACCGCCCATGCAGGCGGTGTTTTTATTTATATTAATTAATTTATTTTGCTTTATGCATTGATTTTCTCATTTCACGCATTTCATCGCGTGTTATACAACCGTTTGCATCAATATCCGCTGCGGACAACGATTCTAACATCTTTGGGCATTTGATGGATTCAGATATCAAACAACCATTATCATCAAATTTGATATGGTGTTTTGGCATGTGTGGTTTGCAGAAATACATTGCACACAATCCGCCCAATACAAATACAATAACTAATACCAAGAATTTTTTCCAAAAATGACCATGACATCCGCACGCACAATGTCCACCACATGGGCATTCGTGAACAACAGGTGCCACCACTTCAACGGTTTTTGGTGCTTGTTTAGCAACCGGTTTTTTCGCAGCAACCTTTTTCACAGGTGCTTTTTTCACTGTTTTTTTTGTAGCCATTTTTATCCTTCCTTTTTTTATCTACGCATTAATCTTATTAGAATACAAACAACAAGTCAAAGGATATTTTAAAATAAAAACACCCAATTGGGTGTTTTTATTTCCTAAACAAACAATCTGTGGTTTAGTTCAATGCATCCTTCAATGCTTTACCAGGTTTGAACTTTGGTTGAACAGATGCTGGAATTTTAATTGCTGCACCTGTCTGTGGGTTACGACCTGTTGTTGCTTTACGTTTTGCAGATGCAAATGTACCGAAACCAACCAGGCGAACTTCACCGTGTTTTTTCAAAACTTTTGTAACTGTGCCGATGAATGCATCCAAGCATGCAGCAGCTGTTGCTTTTGTAACATCAACTTCATTTGCGATTGCTTCAATCAATTGTTGTTTGTTCATGTGTTTCTCCTTTTAATTTTTTTAAGGTGTCTAACAGTCCTAGAAATAACTTTCAACATCCCCCTGCAGATTTATGCGATTTACGAATCCCATAACCACACAGTTGCTTTGTTTTAGGGATATTTCCTTTCCTGCTTAAACGAATCGTAGAGAATTCTGCGATTTAAGTCAAGACCATATTTGAAATACATTGATTTTTTCAAAAAAAAAGACATTTTTTAATGTGTTACGCGGGCACGATAGCTGGAAATAACCGCATCTTCACGCACCGCAATGGCGTTCTGACTGGATTTTTCACATAAAACATAGTTGCCTTCATGACCAATAATATTGACAGTCCGAAAATGATTTGGTGTGAAAATAATCAGTAAAACAATCACACCAGCCCAGAAAAAAATCTTGGTAAATCCCCATGCGTTTTTGAACGAATCTTTGTTGAATTTATCTTTTAACAGGTTTTGATACAGCGCCCAACCCCACGAAAACAATAATATAATTGCTGCAAAAAAGAATATCACCGTAATCGGTAATGTGAATCCAGATAATATTTTTGCCGCCGAATCCCATCCAGAACTGGTTGCAGGGCATAGATATAAAACACTGCCACTGACAGAATCAGGAATGTTTAATTCGACCCCGCTTCCCAAATGCAAACCAAAACTGGACATCAAAATGATGACTGCAAGCATCGCAATACCAAACAGCATAGCTGGTTTCAATTCACTTTCCTTATTTCTTCATGAACTATTATATCACAAAATAATAAAAAATATAATAGAAAGTTATTAACAATACATATAGAATACCATTACAATTTTTAAGGATTTAATATGACATACAATGACATCAGAAAACAATTTTTACAATATTTTGAATCACATGGACATAAAATTGTTCCATCAGCATCACTGATACCAAACGATCCGACACTATTATTTACTGTTGCGGGCATGGTTCCATGGAAGGGAATTTTGCAAGGAACAGAGCCAGCATTTGCACCGCGTGTTGCGGATGTTCAAAAATGTATTCGTGCAGGTGGTAAACATAACGACTTGGACGAGGTTGGTTATGATGGTCGTCATCATACGTTTTTTGAAATGTTGGGAAATTGGTCTTTTGGTGATTATTTCAAGGAAGAAGCAATTACTATGTCGTGGGAATTGTTGACACGTGTTTTTGGGCTGGATCCAAATCGTATAATTGTGACAACCCACATATCTGATGATGAAGCAACTGCTATTTGGAAAAAGGTCACAGGCAAGGATGCAATTCGTCTGGACAAAGATAATTGGTGGTCGGCGGGCGATACCGGACCATGTGGGCCATGTACTGAAATGCATTATGATTTTGGACCTGATTTACCGGGTGGATTGCCAGGATCTGCAAATGAAGACGGTGGTCGTTATGTTGAAATATGGAATGATGTGTTTATGCAGTATGACCGTGATGCCAACGGTGTGCTAAGCCCACTGCCAAAACAAAACGTTGATACGGGGGCGGGATTGGAACGTTTCGCATCCATTATGCAAAATGTGCATGACAATTATGACACCGATTTATTTGTTAATCTGATTCATGCGATTGAATCTGTGACTGGGGTTAAACGTAATGCTGAAAACATACCATCGTTTAAGGTTATTGCTGATCACTTGCGTGCAGTTGGTTTTGCAGTTGCAGACGGTGTGATTCCATCAAATACGGACAGAGGATACGTTATCCGTAGAATTTTACGTCGTGCAATGCGTCACGGACAAATGTTGGGACACAAGGGGGCATTGTTATCTGAATTGTATCCTGCACTTATAACCGAAATGGGTGAAACATATCCTGAATTGGCACGTGAACAATCACACGTTGTTGATATTATACGTAACGAAGAAAATGCATTTAGTGATATGCTGCAAAATGGTATGAAATTATTGGATAGCGAACTGCCAAAATTAAATAACAAAACATTACCTGGTAATGTTGCGTTCAAATTGTTTGATACCTATGGTTTTCCGCTTGATTTGACCCAGATGATTTTGCGTGACAAAGGGTTGGATGTTGACGTTGCTGGTTTTGAAAAATGTATGGCGGAACAAAAGGAACGCAGTCGTGCAGATACCAAGGGAACAAAAGTATTATGGGAATCCCAGGAACAATTACCGGCAACCGATGATACCGCGAAATACGCACCTGTTGATAATATGGAATCAACAGTGTTGGCGATTTTGCGTAATGGTGAATTTGTGCAAGCGGCACAAGCTGGTGATAATGTTGAGGTTGCATTGGATAAAACCGTATTTTATGGAACCCAGGGTGGTCAGGTTGGCGATAGGGGGGAATTACGCAGAAATGGCGCAACCGTTATGAATGTTGCAGAGGCCGCACGTGCCAACAATATCGTTATTCACAAAGGAATATTAGATAGGGAATTGTGGGTTGGTGATATGGTTACCCCGGTCATAAATACTGCTGTTCGCCAGCAAACTGCGCGTGCGCATACTGCGACCCATTTGTTACAGGCGGCATTACGTAAGGTGTTAAATACGGATGTTGAACAGCGTGGGTCCAAGGTTTCGCCAGATTCTGTTCGTTTTGACTTTTCGTTTGGACGTGCAATGACTGATGATGAAAAGGCAGCGGTTGAAAAACTGATTAACGAATGGATTGCTGCAGATATGCCGGTTGCACATGAAGAGATGGATATTGAATCTGCCAAGGCGCGTGGTGCGATGGCACTGTTTGGTGAAAAATATGGTGATATTGTAAAGGTAATTACAGCTGGTGATGTTTCATGTGAATTGTGTGGTGGAACACATATTTATCACACTGGCGAAATTATAAAGGCAGAAATTAACAAGGAAAAATCTATCAGTTCTGGGATTCGTCGTATAACGATGTTTGTTGGAACATTAGCAGAATAATAACAAACCGCCCAAACGGCGGTTTGTTTAATTTTAATAAAAAAAACTTGCAAAGGCAAAAAAGATATGTCATTATACTGCACACAGTGCGAGCGTAGCTCAGTTGGCTAGAGCGCAACCTTGCCAAGGTTGAGGTCGAGGGTTCGAGCCCCTTTGCTCGCACCAAAGATTTTCAAGTAAGAACGGACGCACATTTGATGCGTCCGTTTTTCAAAAATAAAGGAAAACCAAATGTCAGACAGCCAAACAATGTCAACCAACGAATTAACTGCACGTCTGCAAAAGGCGGAAAACATTCGCGCACGTGATGGCGTGGTATGGAAAGACACGTTTGACAGATCGCATAAAATAGTTGACGCACGTAATTTACCTGATGGTACGACCGTCAAATTAGCTGGACGTGTGACTGCGTTGCGCTGGCTGGGGAAACTGATGTTTGGCCGCATTTATGATATAGAGGGCGAAATCCAATTTTCTATGTCGCGTGAAGAAATCGGTGAAGACGATTATAAATTTATGAAGGCGAACGTTGATTTGGGTGATTTTATTGGCATTACTGGGGAATTGTATCATACGACTGCTGGGGAATTAACGGTAAAGGTATCACACTATGATATTTTATCCAAGGCATTACGTCCATTACCTGAGAAGTTTCATGGCTTAACAGATGCTGAGGCGCGTTATCGTCAACGTTATTTGGATATAATTGCAAATCCAGAATCTCGTAATGTATTGTTGGGGCGTTTTAAGATGATACAGGCATGGCGCGAATTTATGAACGAAAACGGATTTTTAGAAATAGAAACACCAATATTACAAAATGTTGCATCTGGGGCGGCGGCGAAACCGTTTAAAACGCACCATAATGCACTGGATACTGATTTCCAGTTGCGCATTTCACCAGAATTATTTCTTAAGGAAGCGATTGCAGCGGGCTTTGACCGCGTTTACGAAGTCGCCAAGGATTTTCGTAATGAAGGTATGGATGCGATGCATTTGCAGGAATTCACCATGGTTGAATGGTATGCTGCATATTGGAATTACAAACAGAATATGGATTTTACATGGCGCTTGATACAGCATCTGTTAATGAAAACACGTGGAACGCTGCAAATTGAATATCAGGGGACACCGCTTGATTTTTCAACGTATGACACTATGGATTACACCGCAACAATGAATGATTTGTTCGGATGCAATATACTAGATTTTGATAATGTGGACACATTGAAAAAACAACTGACCGATAAGGGTATGTTTGACGCTTCGGATTTGGCAGAATTAAAATCTATTCCTGCGTTGGTTGATTGGGTGTATAAACGTAAAATTCGTGACAGTATTATAAAACCAACGTTCCTATACAATTATCCAACATATATGGTGCCATTGGCGCGTCATAGTGATAAGGATGATAGGTGTTTGGACATGTTTCAGTTGTTGGTATGTGGTGCCGAATTGTGCAAGGGTTATTCAGAATTGGTAAATCCTATACAGCAACTTGATGCGTTTGAACAGCAAGCAAAAAATATTGCCAATGGCGATGAAGAAGCATTTAACCCAGATAATGATTATGTTCGTGCAATGGAACATGGTTTTCCACCAATTTCTGGTGTGGGTTTAGGTGTGGATCGCTTGGCGAATATTATATTTGATCAGCCAACAGTGCGTGATGTTATATTATTTCCAATGATGAAGTAAATTTAGGATGGCACCGTATATGGACAAGGATATAGACGCTACGCTTTTAACTGCCGAACATGATCGCAAAAACCTGGATGAAATTGCGCGGGTTTTAAAATCTGGACATATTGATGCTCCAGCGGCAGAGTATTTGAACCGACTGTATTCAAATGGTATAGATTGGTTACGTGAAGTATTTCATTTTTTGGGTAAATGTTTTGGCGCGCCCAAGGCAGCAGTTTTACGTTATGATTATGAAACCGACACGGCATCTGATACCCCAATACAAATTTGCGATATTAATCCATTATCGGCATATTTGGTTCAGCATCGTCTTGATGCGGATCCAATGCGTAATCAGTTTTTTACCATAGGAACAGGGCATGATATTGATTTGTCGGTATCATCAATTGTTACCGTCATTGTTGGGGCACAAAAAAAGATATCCCGGACATTGGATAAAATTACCGGAAAATATTATAATGATTATATAAACGATGTTGCGAACACGGCACAACAGGTTATTGCTGCACACGAACGTGTGGCGTCTGGTGCGGCGATTGCAGATAAGATTCGTTCTGAATTTTCCAACAAATTTATTACAACCGCATCTGAAACCGTATTGTCAATAATTGGCAAAGGACATGAAAAGATAGCTGTTGATTTAGTGCGTGCGCTGGATAAGATTCGTACCCCATATGAACGCCTGCAAGATGTATGGCGCGTAAAATGTTTGTTTGATTTGGTTCCCCAAGCGCGGACATTTATTGAACGTGTCCAGGAAATGATGCCAGAAAGGGTTTTGGAAATTCGCGATAAGTTTTATGATATGGATAATCCACGTAACTATCGTGATGCCAAGGTGATAATAAATATTGGATCCAAGAATAACGTTGTTCCAATGGAAATCATATGCCAGGTAAGAACTTTCTTTGAATTTGAAAAGAAAACGCATGGATCATACGAACGTGCACGTAAGTCAGCAAATACAAAATCAAATGGCATAGAAAGCAAACTTGCAGATTTTATGGAAGATGGTATAAAAAGTTATAATCTTATGATTGTTCAATGTTTGGATGATTTATTTGATAGGGTGGGGTGGAATATTCTGTATTCGCGTGATCATGATGTGTCAATGTTTGAAGGTTTTCCGAAAGATTGTACCCTATATTACCCCCAGAAAATATACGATATTATTTTGGATAAATTAGATAATGCGGTTGAAAACGAAGTTTTTCATTTGTCCACTGTTCCTGCAAAACTGAACCGGGAACAAGAATTGGCAATTTTTAGGTTTATGGCACGTTTTGTGTTGGTTGCGGCAATGCCTTACTTAAAATCTACATGGTCCGTTCCATCGGATACAATAGCGGGACAATTATTTAATTTTGTCATGAAGGAAGTCCAGCGTTATTATAAGAAATAAATCTTGCGTTTTTGTCTTGCTTTAATTTAATGAATGTATAACAATCAACATAGGTTCTGGGTGGAATTGTATCAGAACCGTAACAAGCATAGCAAAGGATTACGATTATGCGTCAAGGAAAGGTTAAATGGTATAACGGCAAAAAGTGTTTTGGATTTATTAGTCCCGACACCCCAAATGAAGATGGAAATACAGATGATGTATTTGTTCATTCTAGTTCTTTAAAAGAGGCAGGTATCAGATTCTTGAATGAAAATGATATTGTTGAATTTGATGAAGAACCACGAAACGGCAAATTATCTGTTACAACAATTAAATTGATTCAGCGTGATGAAGAATCTGCACGCAGATTCCAGGAACGTCGTGCGGAACGTCGTCGTGCACGTGAAGAAAGAAAACATCACGAAGAAAAGGCAGAAAAACGTTCTGGCTTTGCGTTCTGGAAAAAATAAATTTTGTTTGAATTATAAAAAATCCGCCAAAATGGCGGATTTTTGTTGACTAATGACCTAAAAAGGACTATGAATAGCGTTCGTAATAAAGGGCTGGGTATGTTTTTTAGAAACACAAACAAAAAGTCGTCAGAAATTAAGTTCGTACGAAAAATTATTAACGATGCGGTATATACAGAATGGTTAACTGGTCGTAAATGCTGTTTTTGTATGCCAAATGGTACTGATGTGGCAACCATGTTTTTTGGTGATGATTATATCAGGGTAACGTATGAAAATCGTTCGTTTTGCGATGAATTGTCTACTTCATTATACACTATTCGTTGCGATGAAGCACAACTAAATAGTTTGTACCAATATGCTAAATCGTCTAATTCAAAACATCTTGATATTATATCACGCATCAAACAATTTATCAGATAAAGAACATTTAATTACTACAAAATGTACACAACACAGCAATTTTCTTTACACACACATACAATTGGATTTGATGGACGTAACAGTGCTGCTGAAATGGTTCGACAGGCCAAAGATATGGGTTGGCATTCACTAGGAATATCAAACCATTTTATTGTTCATCCTGCGATAAAGTCGTCGCGTATGTACAAATATGCGGCTGCGGGTGGTTATGCGAATATTTATTCAGAATCGTTTGACGAAGCGATAAATAAATTTTTGCCACACTATAATGAATTAAGGGATTTGCGCGACAGCACGCATTTTAATTTATATATTGGAATGGAGGTGGATTTTTTTAACGACCCGCTGTGGCGTCGTGGATTTGATAGGGCAATAAAGATATTAAAACCAGATTATGTCATCGGATCTGCGCATTTTGTGTGGCATGATAATAATTTATGTAATTCGCATGATATAAAAAATATGGATCAATCAACCCGAAATCTTGTTCTGGAAAAATATTGGAAAAATGTTCAGGGTGCGGCACAAAGGGGTCTGTTTAATTGGTTGGCGCATTTAGATTTGATGAAAAAGGTTGGGTTGGGTCGTGAAGATATGTGGCAAGACATAGAAAGAGAAACCGTTTCTATTATTGCATCTTCTGGGTCTGCAATAGAAATTAATACTGGGCTATACAAACCAAACCTTTATGAACCATATCCATCTGAACGAATATTGAATATGGTTTCCCGGACGAATATACCAGTATTGCTTAGTGATGATGCACATAGTGTTAATCAGCTGGGGCGGCATTTTGATGAAGCATCGGAATTATTGGAAATATATTTTATCAAAAATATCTTAACTGCCCATGGTGCAGTTAATAGACGATAAAATTCAGAACCAGAATTTTGTGCTTTCATAAAAACACCGCTGAGCGGTGTTAAACAAACGAATCCGTCTTCGCTTTGTTCCATCGCGATAAAATTATTGCCCGATGGACGAAAAGACGCCAGAACGAAAGTCCGAGCTGTGCCGAACCTGGTACCCGCAGTCGAACGCACAAGTGCTCGCGCAACGGGCCGCATCGATGTAGACGGAGTAGTACACCCAACGCGACACAGCCGGAAACGTCATCTTGCACCAGCAATACCGTCCCTTATCTGTTTGGTTAAAGTTTTGGTTCGTAGATTGTGCAAATGTACCAGGTGTGCTATTACACGATGCTATGCCCGTTACTTTATCACCTGTATATAATGTCACACCCCATGTTTGGTCTGTTGTCAGGCCGTATGTAGCGGTATTACTGGTCCATGCACCAGATTCCCCAGTGCTATCATTCATATAGCCATAATCTGTCCCATTCGGACCGGGATCTATACATTGGCTAAAACCAATATCGTATGTACCACTGGAACATGTTAGTGAAAATTGTTCAAATTCCCATCCCAATTGTCCCGTATTATTATTCCATACCAGTTTATACTTTCCATTGTTACCGGGCACATTTGGTAGTTTATCCTGTTTCGTTGAATCGTGGTAACTGTTCGTTATGTAGCCACTATCGTTCGTAAATGAACTTATATTTGTTGGCTTATTGCTTAAATCATTATACGAACCACTGGTCGCAACCGTTGACAATGATGATGGCTGAACCGCCGTTGCGCCCGCCGCCGCACCAGACCGAATCGTTGCAATGTCGGTAATTGTGTCCTGCTTGGTCGCAACAACACTATCCACATAGCCCACTGATGCAATATCGGCATATGATATATTACATATCGTTATTAAGCATAAAATCAAAAATATTCTTTTCATTTCCTTTCGTCCCCCCGGTTTAATCCTTGGTGGTGGCGTATAAATGCGTGGAAATACGCCACCGTCAATACCGCAGATTTCTACAGAAATAATGGTATCAAAAACCTAGGTTTAATTTCCACCACCCCAAAATATTTTATTGTCAACAAACAAACTCCTGCAGTATGCAGAAATCTGCGGTTTTTTATAATTTGAAAAATTGAATTTTTATCCACAAAAGTGGTTGACTTTTAACCTAGGTTTTTTTTCCACCACTTTGGCACTTAAAAACCGCCCATTTTGGGCGGTTAAATGTGATGCATTTTTTATTTCCTTAAACCGGTTTTTCTATCTATCCAAACCTGTTCGTCTGAAATTTCCATTAATGGCATATCAGATTTACTGTCGGAATAAGAACGCACAACATGTGGAATATATTTGTTTTTTGCCGCCCACCTATCCAACGCAATAACCTTATTCTTGCCATAGCATAGGAATTTATATTTCCATGGTTTATCTGAATATGTTTCTGATGATAATATTGCATCAAATTTCATATCAGATACCAATGGTTTTATTAAGTGTTCTGGGCTTGCCGAAATTAATACAACAATGTTGCCGGCCTTTTTTTCTTTTTCTACCTGTTCGGCCGCCCAGCCAAAGCGATTGGTTTTATGCCATTTTACAAAACCCGGCGCCAAATCATGCACCATCTTTTTTGTTATAAAACGGCGCATGCCCTGGCGCCACCAGATGCCATCGGGCGGACATTTGCGAAACAGACTAAAAAAAACCACCATGGGCAGATAAAACCATATCAATGGGCGATGCCGAAAGCACCAACGCCCAAATTCAAAGTTGGAATCAGATGCAGATAGTGTCCCATCAAAATCAAATACAACAACATTTACTTTTTTTTGCATAGTTTTTCCTTTATTCAAAGTCCATATCGCGAATCTTTTCTGCGCGTGGTGTGATTTTGCCAATTGATGTCTGAATTTGCTCTATGTCCGATACAGTTTGCCCAAAGTGCCGACCCAGATTCTCTGTCC
>JAGHVG010000024.1 GCA_018064405.1 Candidatus Enterousia scatequi
CCACCAAAAAAACCAATAAGTATCACAAATATAATGGTACATAAACCAAGGTTTTTGCACCACCCCATCAGGCCCACAAAAGGCAACACCCATAAAAACAGCGTAAACGCACACCCACTGTGGCGTACAGCGCATTTTTAAACAACAGCTAAATTATGCAAAAAGTGGTTGACTTTAAACCTTAGTTTTTTTCCACCACTTTTTTCGTATTTACCTATTTGATTTTTGTATATATTTTGAAAGTTGTGAAACCACAAAAAAACGCACCAAATGGTGCGGTTGATTTATTATGTTTTCTTATAACACTATCGCAATCCCTTGGCACGACAACATGCCGCCGCCGCCGCACGCCAATCAGAATACTGTGACGTTGTATCGCGCAAATCGCGCCACGGTTGCCATCCGCCACACGTCCGCCCAGAACATTTTACATACCGACGCAGTGAACATGTTTGTGATGATAATTTGCCGGTATCGGTTGTGCATTTAACAACCACATTTTGATTTTTTGCTTCACCGGCACCAAATTCCTTGGACGATAAAACCTGATACCCCGATGCAGCACCAGCAAACACGAACACTGAAAATAATGCCATAAATAATGTTTTCATATTCGCCCCCTTAAAATGTACATTACAATTATACTGATTATACACAATAAAAACAATAGGATTTTTATTCGTTATTTGCGGTTGACCATGCTTCGTCATTCATTATCAGGTAATACAATTCTTGGTTATCATCACCTGGATTCCGAATAATTGGGCGCACAACAAATATATCAACATTGCATGGCGAATTTGTTTCATTTTGATATTCGGACAAATCCTGATAAAATTTTGCGGCAAAATCCATCGCCTGTAAATATGCCGCATCGTCATCCGCCGCAGATATTGAATCACCCGCCCACATTAACCACATACCATAGTTAACAACATTATCCTGATCCAAATCATCCGCCGATAGCAACAGTAATGGTTTGAATTCAATATTATTTGTAAAATCACCTGTTGACGATTCGGTATAATCCCACGTTCCACCAACAATTTTTAATGCGCCATATAGCGCGCCACCTGTTGCCTCTACCTTGCCCAAACGGCCCAGGTTTGCCATTGTTGAATGAAACAACCAATCCTTTGCCCTGCCCGATGCCAGACCGCCACGCGCAACCCGCGCACCCTTGTTCAACACTTTGGCCCCCGACATAGATGCATTCAAACCCTTAAAAGTGCGAACCGCGCGCGTTAAAACGTTACCACGTTTTGCCCCCAGCAACGACCGCGCACCACGTAATTCACGACGCAGTTTATTAACATCCTCGTACGATTTCATCGCAGATAAATATTTTTTTACATCATCTGTATTTTCAAGGTTTTTAGTGGTTGATTGAACGGTTTTTAATTCTTGTGTTAAATCGGCAATTTTATCTGCGTCCGCAACCTTATCTAATACGTTTATTTCCTTGGTTATTTTTGTGGCACGTGCAACAGATGCATTATATTTGATAACACTTTCTGATTCACGCAGGATTTTCAATTCTGCACTTAAATTATGTAATATTTTTGCAGCACGTGCTGATTTCGTCACGCCCGCCAACACCGCACCACCACCCATTGTTGCAACGGTAATCACGACATCCGCAGCAATTTCCGCATACATAATCCACCCCAGGTCTTTATCGCCCGCAACATAATAATCATTTGTATCTTGCCCACCGCCAGATTCAGCCAATCCAACGGTACGTGTTGCCGCAACATTTATTGCCTTCTTGTTACCAGCCAATGCGGTTTTAGACGTGCACATTGCACCACGCGGATATAAATTATCAATATTATCATAAATATATTTTAACGATACAGTATTGTTCTTGTTTTCACCAATAAATTCAGATAGCGCCCCATGTTCAACAACCATAATTCCATACCACGCCGGATCAACATTTGTCCATATTGCATCCCCAGCGGTCAAATCAGCACTGTTTGGCCCAGACGGCAAATTACGTTTGCCAGCTATTTTAATACGTTGCTTAAATATTGTTGGTTGCGCTTCATAATTAATAACTATTTCGCGTCCACCAGGGAAAGTATATTGTATCGGAATAAATTTAATCAGGTCATCATCGTCCGCCGCCGCAATTTCAGGACACGCCAAAACTTTTTGCAAAACATTTGCATCAGCAAACACCGAATATATCCATGCCTGCATATCTGATTCATGCGCGAATTCATCAATCGCCCCTGATTCAGCCGATGCGCGCAACGCATTTGCAAAAACCGCCGTTGCACATTGCGTATCATCCGGCGCACGATTTATAATACTGTCCGCCGACACAAATCCATCACCCGCATACGCGTTTGTGAACACCATAAAAAACAATAAAACAATAAAAATTTTATTTAACTGTACCATCACATGTGGAAAGTATTTGCTGACGTGCCGCTTCTATTTTTTTAATTATATAATCATACTGTGATGACAAAATATTATTACCGATGCCACCACCAGTACCCCCATCAGAAACACATGTATATTTATTTCCGTTTCCCGATTTTACCTTGTGATATCCATCTATACACTGCCAATTCCAACAAAAGTTTTCTTTATCAGGATTCCATAAAACCAATCCATCCAAGCCCGATTCTATATCCCCCGATGCAGCACAATACCTGGGGATACAAGCCGACCATGAATCATCCTTGAACATTTGGGAAACAGCGCTACCCTGTCGTTCACCAGAACCACCCTGTTGGCATTGCCGAACACCAGAAACTGTAGTGGTCTGCCCCCCATCAACACTGCAAAACATATAACCACCAATATCAACCTGGCGTTCGCCCTTATTAAACAATGTATTGCAACATGTAAACTTTTCTGTCACAGGATCCTGCAAACAATCTGTTTCTGAAAACAGTTGTGTTCCTGCAATAACACCACCAATCACCGCGCCACTGGCCACCATTACACCATAACCAATTTGGCCTGCAACAGGTATTGAATTTACCAACAAAGTCGCCCCAGCCGCAGCGGTTGCTCCACTAAGTGTTCCTTGCACTACATCGGTCCAATCATGCTGTTGATTTCCAGACGCAGCATCCATCATGCCGTACGCCCCGGCCGCCAAACCGGCTGCGCCCAGCAATGCCCCCCCCGCATTAAACCCCTTTGTAACCGCAGGTGGTGGGCTTGGTGTTGGACTTGGTGTAGGTGTTGGCGTTGGACTTGGAGAAGGTGTTGGACTTGGTGTAGGAGTTGGAATTTCCGATGTACGTGGTTTATGTATAGCACTTGCCCATGGACATGCTATAGTTCTAAACATGT
>JAGHVG010000035.1 GCA_018064405.1 Candidatus Enterousia scatequi
AATGCGCTAAATACACCACCAAAAAAACCAATAAGTATCACAAATATAATGGTACATAAACCAAGGTTTTTGCACCACCCCATCAGGCACCCAAAAGGCAACACCCATAAAAACCACGCAAACACACATCCACTGTGGCTTACAGCGAATTTTTAAACAACAGCAAAATTATGCAAAAAGTGGTTGATTTTAAACCTTAGTTTTTTTTGCACCACTTTTTTGTATTTAACTGGTTGTTTTTTGTATATATTTTGAAAGTTATGTAACCGGATTAAATCGCGTTATTTTCAATAAAACACCGCCCGTTTGGGCGGTGTGTTTTAGAATGGAATATCGTCACCGATTTCAGCAACCGACATTTCGGGTTGTGGGGTGGATGGTGCAGGTGATGCAACATATTCAGACGATGCGCCATCAATTGGTTTTGCACCCGACAGTATAACCATTTGTCCCGCAAATTGATTCAGAACAACCTCTGTTGTGAATACGTCAATGCCTTGTTGATTTTGCCATTTGCGTGTGCGCAGGGAACCTTCTAAATATAATTTAGTGCCTTTTTGCAACATACGTTCCGCAACATCAACCAAGTTTGGATTGAATATTACAATGCGGTGCCATTCGGTCTGTTCCTTTTGTTCACCGGATTGACGGTCGCGCCAACGATCAGATGTCGCGAGTGAGAAACTAACAACCTTTTGTCCGTTTTGCATTGTTCTTGCCTGGGGTTCCTGACCCACATTGCCGACTAAGATAACTTTATTTATGCTTCCTGCCATGATTTCTTCCTTTTGTCCAATTATGATTTCATTTTATGCAATATTTTTTAATAAAAGCAAGCAAAAACATTTTATGGTCTAAGAAACCTTGACTTTTTGTAAAAATGCACTAATATATTAATGTGAAAGGACGCAGTTCTGCGTTTATCCCCACTTAAAAAAGGAAATTTTTATGCATATTAATGAACTTAAGGCCAAGTCGCCCCAGCAGTTGTTGAAAATTGCGGAAGATTTAGGAATTGAAAACCCGTCACAGTTAAATGTGCAGCAGTTACGTTTTGCCGTTATGCGCGTTTATGCCGCAGATAAAAAAATAACACTTATTGGTGATGGTGTTTTGGAACGTATGCAGGATGGTTTTGGTTTCTTGCGCGCACCTGAGAGTAATTATTTGGCGGGACCTGATGATTTATATGTTTCACCAAACCTAATCAAGAAATATGGTTTGAAAACAGGTGATTATGTTGAAGGTCAGATTCAGGCACCACAAAATGAATCTGAACGTTATTTTGCGTTGGAAACAATTGAACGTGTAAACGGTGATAACCCTGAAAAATTGCGCCATCGTGTCTCGTTTGATGATATGACCCCATTATACCCAGATGAAAAACTGAAGATGGAGGTGGAAAATGACACCGACAAGGGACGTAATCTGTCTGCACGTGTCATAGATTTGATTTCCCCAACGGGTAAGGGTCAACGGTCGCTGATTGTTGCGCCACCGCGTACAGGTAAAACGGTAATGCTGCAAAATATTGCGCATTCTATCGCGACAAATTATCCAGACGTTAAATTGATTGTTTTATTGATTGATGAACGTCCCGAAGAAGTGACCGATATGCAACGCAGTGTCAAGGGTGAGGTTATTTCATCAACATTTGATGAACCTGCGTCACGTCATATTCAGGTTGCAGAAATGGTTATTGAAAAAGCAAAACGTTTGGTAGAGGCAGGTCAGGATGTCGTTATCTTGTTGGATTCTATCACCCGTTTGGGACGTGCGTATAATACATGTGTTCCATCCAGTGGCAAGGTTTTAACCGGTGGTGTTGATGCGTATGCTCTGCAACGACCAAAGCGCTTTTTTGGTGCCGCACGTAATATAGAAGGCGGTGGCAGTTTGACAATTATTGCAACCGCGTTAATTGATACGGGGTCAAAAATGGATGAAGTTGTTTTTGAAGAATTTAAGGGTACAGGAAACAGCGAAATCATTTTGGATAGAAAACTGTCTGATAAACGTGTATATCCGGCGATTGATATTACAAAATCTGGAACGCGTAAGGAAGATTTGTTGGTGTCCAAGGATCAGTTGTCAAAAATGTATGTTCTGCGTCGCATTATAAATCCGATGGGAACACTGGAAGCGATGGAATTCTTGTTGGATAAATTGCGATTAACAAAAACAAATGATGACTTCTTTAATTCCATGAATCAGTAATAAATAAAATGCCCATTTGGGCATTTTGTTATTGTGAATAGTTAAAAAGCCCTTTACATAATATCGTGTTTTGTGTTATAATTGCCGTAGTAAGGATTTTTGGTTCGTATTTAGAGGAGAAAGATTATGAAATTAGTTTCGTTTGCGGCATTTTCTGGGGTGTTGTTCGGGTTTGCTTCATTGTCGTATGCGGATATTGCATCTACGACATATGTTGACAATGTTGCGAATACGAAGCAGGCAACAATTTCTGATTTAGGAACGATTCGAACTGGTGCAGGATTGGGTGCAACAGCGGTTCAACCATCGTCATTATCAACGGTAGCGACTAGTGGTTCGTATAATGATTTGGCGAATAAACCAACGATTCCTACTGTTAATAATGCAACACTGACGATAAACCGTAACGGAACGTCTGTGGGTACGTTTACCGCAAATGCTTCGTCGGATAAGACAATTGATATAGATGTTAGCCAGGTACGTAGTGGTAGTTCAACTAGTAATACATTGGTGAATATATGGATTGAATAAAATATTGCTGAAACATTGAATTTGGGCGCACATTTATGTGCGCTGTTTTTTTTATAAGGGAATTATGAATAAATTATATGTTTTATGTGGTGTCGCCGCGGTCGTTATGTCGGCATTTTTTGTGGGAACAATGGTTGGAAAATTGCAATGCCGCGAAAGTGTCGCGATTGAAAAATCAAATACGCAATCGCAAATAATTAAAACAATAGGGGAAATCAATGCAGAAACTTTACATACTACCACTGATGATATTCGTCGCATCCTGCGCCAGAATTACACCATTGCCCAATAATTGTCCATGTATTCCGATATATGGGCGCGAATCAGATTGGAATATCATTAGTGACGATTTGGCACGTAATATTTATCGGCATAATCGGTTGTGTGCAAAATAATTATTTTTCCATCGCGATACCAATCAATTTTTTTACTATATCTGCACTTTGGGTATCGCCAGTTGGAGAATATTCAACAAATTCAATCGCAACTGCATCGCGAAATGCCGTAATTAGTTTAGCTGCGGTCGTTGGGGATATGCCATCAGATTCTGGCACCAATACATCCGGAAAATATTTTGGATCAATCGCATCAAAATCAAATGACAGGACAAATTTGCGTTTGCCAATTTGTTTGCGAACTTCGTTAATAATTTTGTTTATATTATGTGTCATCTGCGCAGGCGATTTCATATAGATATTATTTTCACGAACAAATTTTAATTCCGCTGGTTCGTATGATCGCGCACCCAGATAAAAAATATTTTCTGGTTTCAGGGCAGGGATTTTTTTCTGTAATGCCAGCCAGCGTTTATCGCCATCCCCAGTCAGCGCATGAACGTTTGTTCCATGTGGGGCACCAGATGCCTCTGCCAGTGATGATTTTGGGGTATGTGCATCCAGGTGGGCATCAATATATACCAGGCATAAATCATCAGATATGTGTTTATCTGCAACAGCTGCGAAGTGTCCAAAATTCAGTGAGTGATCGCCACCAATCATAATATGTCGTTCTGTTGGGGTGTTTTCATACAACGCGCGTTGAATGGGCATTGTGTCAGCGAATCGGTCGCGTTTCCATATTCGTTTATTAACGGGTTGTGGGGTTAATATTGTCCATACTTTATTTGGGAACATTTTTTGTATTGCACGTGGTGCCAATGCGGGGCCTGCGGTTACTAACCCTGCGGTCGCACCGCGACCGTATTCAACGCCAATAAAATCAGAAATCATTTGTTTGCCTCTATAATACTTTCCGCTGCTGTTTTAATTTTATCTAGTGATGTTTTATATGTTGCGCAATCGCGCGCAATTTCAGACCTGTATGCATCGCGCAGGTTAGATGCTGCGTATGCACAATTAGTCAAATGCTGAACGCAATATTCATGACCGGTTGCGAATGCGTTTTGGCCACGAACACGACTCTCCAAATCGGCCCAGTTTATATTTAATGCATTATCCAATTCTGCGAATACATCGTCACCGGTATATCTACCAATTGTTTCATTCCAATAATCAGACATTTCGGCATCTGTCCATTGGTTTGTTCCCTTCATTTTTGCAATTTGCATAATCAAGTCATTTATTTTGGGTTGATATTCTGAATCAATCTGGGACAGTTTTGCACTGCAATAGCACCGATTGTATTCTGTGTTTGGTCGTTCACAAAAACCGTTCATGCATTCGGTGTAATCTGCATAGCAACGTGCTGTAGATACTTCCGCAGGTTGGGTATAAATTGTTGGGGAATTTTCGGGGGCATTACTAGTGCGATTTGATGTTGTGGCGCGTGCGACAACTTTTCTGGGGCTAACACCACGTGCGGTGTTGCCGATATTGGTTGATTGGAGAATATTTTGCGGGGCCATCTGGGGCATCGTCATCATGGGTGTTGCGCTACGCGCCGCAGTATTGCCCCCAGAACGCGCGATAACCCGACGTTGTGGTTTGTTTTGAATGTCGTATGTTTTTGTGATTACGTTTATCGGGCTGGTGCTTTGTGATGTGGTAATACCAGGATTCAGATCGGTCTTCATTTGGTTGTTCAGATACGGATACATATAGTTATATGTGTATTCAGATGTTGGGTTTTCAATTTGTTGTGCCGATGCGCGTGAATTGCGCGGTGCAACACGTGCGGCAATCGCATCTGATGACGCGACAAAGCATCCAACGATAACGAAAATTTTTGGTAAGAGCTTCCTCATAACGATTTGCATTGTAGTAATTTTGTGCGCTACAGACAAGCACTTTTTACATAACCTTCCCTTGGGTAGGATAGAATGTTAATTGGATTTTTTGCCATTTACTAAATTCATTGCGTGGCAACATAGTGAACGGTTGGCACGTGTTAATCGCGCTGCGAATCGTTTCCAAGACATATGCGAACGCCGGATCGTCTTTTTCGCGTGCCGCAGATTCAAACCAAACATCTTGGACTGTTCCGTTTGTGCGCATAGTCATATGTGCCACCGCGCGAATGTTGGAAATATCTGGTCTGGTGGTATCTATGACCCAACAACGTGTCATGGCAACGCGCAACGCATCAACCACAGATACGGTTAGTGTTCGGTCCAGTGACAAAACCTCGCGATTAACACGAACAACAGTTTTCTTTTTGGGTGCAGACGAATCGTCAGGATTTTTTTTGTCAGATTTTTCTGGTTTCTTGGTGTGTTCGGTATCGTCTGCCAATTCGGTTGATTCAATTTTATGTTCTGAATCTGGGGTGGCAATACGTTCCTGGGATTTTGGTGTTTCCGATTGTTTGGATTGTTTATCATCAGGAATATTCACATTATACAATTTTGTTTCGTCACCAGTGATTTTTACGTTTTTTAAATCTATTTCAACGATATCAATTCTGTCGGGGGCAACCAGTTGTGCACGATTTATAACCACCGCAGCACCGCCAATTAGCAGCGCAACCAACACCAAATGTCCCAACACAGACATCAAAACATTTTCAGAATCAAATTGTTTTTGTTGCGATAGCATTGTTATTTACTTGGCTTTGTGCGTAATCCTACCTTTTGAAAACCGGCATCTTTCAGACGACCCATTACCGCCATAACGGCGCCATAATCTGCCTGGGTATCACCGTTAATCATGATGGTCAGTTGTGGGTTTTCACCACGCATGGCCGCGGCACTGGTTACGATTTGATCCAGTGACATTTGGGTTTTTGCCAAAAAGTATTGACCATTTTTATCAACGCTTATTTGTATGGCGTGATCATTACCAGTCATTGCAGAATTTCCGCCACGTGGTAAATTCAAATCAATTCCGGTTGTCATCATTGGGGTTGTGACCATAAACACCGCCAATAACGTTGTCATAACGTCAATCATTGGTGTCAGGGACATATTTCCATCGTTGCGCCCTGTGCGTCTGCGTGACATAGTTTAATCCTTATTTTTTTGATTTTAATTCTGTGCGTTTTTCATCCAATTTATCATACAGGTCATCTGCGCGTTTGGAAAAATATTGGTATGCGATTGCCGCAGGAACTGCCGCAATCAACCCCAGCGCAGTTGTCCCCAGTGCTGTTGCCAACCCGGGTGCGATAACGCCAATACTGACCGATTGGTTTATACCGATTGATGCAAAGGAATCCATAACACCCCAAACCGTTCCGAACAGACCGATAAATGGTGCAACATACGACACCATTGACAGAAACCACAAATTTTTATCAAATGGGCGCATTAATTTATCAACGATTAAATCCATATTGTCACCATGCTTGATTGTAATAGGTGAACGTTTTGTCGCACGCCACAGACGGAATTTTTCAATAATGATTGCCCATGATAGAATACTCGCCATCACCAGAACGATTGACACAAACAGTGTCATCAAGTCGCCAGTAAATAAGTGTAACAATGAAAAGTTAGATGTCATTTTTATTCCTTTTATTATATTTGCCAAACAATTATAGCACAAATTTAATTATATTTTTAAACATTTTTTTAACGATACAAACAATGATAGACATATAATTTTTAATGGCTTAATCCGTTAAAAAAAAACACCCATAGTGGGTGTAACCTATATGTACTATTTATTTTAGTTTTTTTGTCCATTCATTATTGGGAAAATTACGTCGCAACATTTCCGCATAACCTGATGCCTGGGATGGTAAACCAATCGCAGTATAACATTCGGTCAGACGGAACAGTGCCTCTGGGGCCATAACAGTTTCCTGGGCGGTTAAAACCACCGATTGCAACAATGTAATTGCAGATGTCCAATTTTGTTGATGCATATCATCGCGCGCCTCGTACATAACCTTGCCCGCGATATAATTTTTCAAAATTGCAATTTTATTCTTTGCGTTTTTGGCGTATTCTGATTGCGGGAAACGGTCAACCAACTGTTGAAATTGCTGCAGTGCATAAACCGACATACCCGGTTCACGACGAACATCACTAACCTGACGATAATAACACATGCCGCGCAAATACAAAACATATGGAACATTTTTATCCCCAGGGTGAAAACGCATAAAACGATCCGTTGTTATGATTGCACCCGCATAATCACCATCCAGATACTGCGAATACGCACCCATTATCAGTGCATCAGATGCCCAAGCACTCGCCGGGAATTGCGTTTCCACACGTAAAAATTCTGTCGCAGCCCGATCATATTTTTCACGATTAAATAAATCATATGCCTGGGTATAAATTTCATCCAGTGGTTGATCTGATTTGACCACGTCCGACCCAGCACACCCCACCAACAACGCACATAGTGCAACAAAACTAAATATTTTTTTCATGCTTGAAATCCCTTTGGATAAAACTGTATAATACATTTGATAAAAATAAAAGAGATTTTTTATGAAACTGGGCAGAAACATTTTCGGCGTTGGCGCAATGACAGGAATTAGTCGTGTATTCGGATTTATTCGCGATATGTTAATCGCACGTGTGTTGGGCGCCGGACGGTTATCTGATATTTTTCTAGCCGCGTTCAAATTACCAAATTTGTTTCGCGATTTGCTGGGCGAAGGTGCATTATCTGCTATCTTTATTCCAATGTATGCCGATTGTAAAAAAGACGAAAATTTTGCAAAAAATGTTTTTTCATGGCTGATGGTTGTGCTGCTGGGGATAACAATAGTGTTTGAAATATTTATGCCATTGGTTATATGGGCATTGGCTCCTGGGTTTAATGCAGACCCAGGAAAAATGGAAATGACCGTTTTAATCGCCAGAATAATGTTTTTCTATGTTATATTTGTGTGTGGGGCGGCATTCCTGGCCGCAGTATTAAATGCGTTTTCCAGATTCTTGTTGGCGGCATTTATGCCTGTGATGTTGAACCTGATGCTGATTGGTGCATTATTGTTGTCATCATTCTATGCACCTAGGACAATACTATATATTATGGCAGGAACGGTCGTGTTGTCCGGAATTGTGCAGTATGCAATTCTGTGGGGACGAATTCGCAGCAAACATTTCGGTCTGCGGTTAATAATACCAAAATGGACACCACAAATAAAATCTATGCTTAAAAGATTTGGGGTCAGTATCGTGGGCAGCGGTTTTTACCAAATTACTATCGTTGTCGGAACACTGGTTGCCAGTTTTCAATCTGGGGCGGTGTCGTGGCTGTATTATGCTGATCGTATTGTTCAATTACCATTTGCAATGATTGGATTGGCGGTTGGAACGGTGCTGATGTCATCTATATCAAATGCATTGGCTGAAAAAAATATGCGCAGTGTTTATATTCAACAAAATTCATCTGTGCGCAGATCCATGATGTTCATTATGCCATGTGTGTTTGGCTTATTGGTATTGGCAGAACCGATTATTAAATACCTGTTTCAATACGGTGCATGGACCGCTGAATCAACACACGCGGTTGCTGTGGCAATAATGATTCAGGTGTTCGCCCTGCCCGCGATGTTGATTAGCCAGATTTACAGTAAAACACTTTATGCGTCTCAGGATGTCAAGACACCTGTAAAAACCAGCATGGTATCATTAGGATTGGCAGTGGTATTATATCTATTGTTGTTCCCGTTTATTGGGTACCTATCCATACCGGTTGGTATCGTCATCAGTGGATATGTTAAAAACTACCTATTAGGACGTGCATGCAAACAGAAATCTTTGCTGCATTGGGATTCAAAAACGATTCGTGCAATGGGTTGTTTTACAGTTATTGCTGGGGCGTGCGGATTTGTCCTGTCGTATGTTAATGTTTCCAGTATTTTCGTTCTGGGGGCTGCGATTTGTGGGTATGCAATCGTATATTTACCCATTGCATACATCGTTGATCGGAAAATTATCAAATAAAAGTTGAATCGGGGTCTATTTTATGATATGATACGTTCTGAATGAATGTAGGGCTTCCACTGTGTTGAATCCCGATAACAAGGAGAAAAGAGATGAAAAAAATAGTATCTATGGCTGTTTTAACGGCATTGTTGGCGGGTTGCGCAGGAACAACAGGAACGCAGGATGCCACGAAATATGGGGCTGACAATTTCAGTGAAGAAACACTTATCACTGCTGATGGTGCGACATTGAATGATTCTTATTTGTTGGCACCAGGACCAAAATATTATATCGGGAATGCATACAAGGTTGAAGATGTTCAATATATCCCTGCCGAAGATATGTCATATAACCAAACCGGTATGGCGGGTATAATTCCAAATGAATTAAACGGAACAAAAACCAGTAATGGCGAAATATTTAATTCTGACCAGATGTTAGCGACCAGCAAAACATTACCATTACCAACAATTGCACGCGTAACAAATACTGAAAATGGTCAATCTGTTGTTGTTCGTATAAACAATCGCGGACCTTTTGTTAACACCCGTGTTTTGGATTTGTCTGCGGCCGCTGCAAAAAAATTAGGCATAACATCAACTGCCAAGGTTCAGGTTCAGGTATTGCCAGAACAATCAATGGCGGTAAAAAGTGCAACAATCGGTGAAGTACAACCTGCAAAACAGACCGAACCAGTTGCAACAACTAGCGGTGAATATAGCGTTCAGTTGGCAGCATTTTATTCCGAAGATTCTGCCAATGATTTAGCAACACAAATGAGCAAGTATGGCAAAACCGTTGTTTCAAACGAAGGCGGTTTGTATAAAGTGCGTATAGTTGATTTGGATGCAGCAGCAGCACGTTCCACAATTGACGCCCTGCGCACCAGCGAAGGTTTAGCCCCAGGGCTGCTAAAATCTGGTCGTTGGATAAATGCAGACAGCATTTAAAAAAGCACTTGATTAGTGATACGAATATTTACTACCCTTTCCAATATAGGAAAGGGTTTTGTTTAACAAAAAACATGTTTTTTTGCTGTTTTTCGTGCTATGCGCATGCTTTGTGCACAGTGCTTTTTGTGCTAGGCGCAGCGATGCAAACATCATTTCTAGGGAAAATTCAAACACCGTCACACAACGCACATCCAATGCAACCGGGCGTAATGCTGTGGTTACATCACGTGCCACAGCACCGAGCCGAATCGAAAACGTAACCAAACGTGCATCACGAAACGGTCTGGTGTCCAGGTCTGCCACGCAACAGGTAAGCAATGGATCAAACAGATCGTCTGTATCTGCCCGGACCGCGAATGTGCGCCCTGCACTTGCAACATCACGCAATACAGTTGCGCGTAATGTTGTGACTGTATCGCCTGCCACCAAGATTGAAACGATTTCTGTTCGGAATTCTGCGCTATCTCAACAATCCCCCTCAACAACCCAGGAAATGGACAACAAGTCAGAATTATTGGATTATTGCAAAAAGCAATATTCATCATGCATGGATGAATATTGTAATGTATTGGATGAAAATATGGCGCGGTGTTCATGTTCTGCAAACCTCAAAAACTATACAGAAACCAGTGCAGCATTGGAACAGGCGACAGATGCGCTGCAGGAAGTGGCACAGCAAATTCAATATATTGGTTTATCCGCCAAGGATATTGAAACACTGTTCACAGAAACCGAGGCAGAAATGGCGTTATCGTCAACGACTGATTCTACCCAACTAAAGAATGATTTGAGCAAGATAAAAAAGATGATTGTTGATATAAAACCAACAAGCAGTGCTTCCACCACAACGAATTCCGGTATAAGCGTAGATTTATCAGGATTGTTATCGTTTGATATTAATGCGGATGGATTTAATTTGGATTCAATGTTTGGCAACACCACAAATACGGCCAGTATATCAAATTTGCGTGGGGTTAATTTATATAAAACAGGCGCAGCGCGATGCAAAGAAAATATCCTGACGTTCTGTAAAGAAAATGGTATATCCGAAAATCTGGTAACAAACACCTATGATTTACAGATAGATCAAGATTGCTTGTCATACGAACGATATTTGGAATCTGAGAATAAAAACATGGCAGGGACTGTTCGCAGTGCAGAAAATGTATTGCGCAAGGCGCGCTTGATGGTTCGTCAGAATGCAAATGCGTATGATCTGCGCGGGTGTGTGACGGCGTTGGATGAATGTATGCGCAGCGATTTTGTCTGTGGCAGTGATTATGAAAATTGTTTGGATCCAACGGGCAAATACATTGTTTCGGGGAACGTAATTTTGGGGTCTACGCCTGGTCAAATTGGTGATGTTACATCAGGGGTGTATGAAACATGGTTCTATGACACCAGCTCTTCCCCATGGGATGATGGCAACCTGTCGTCATATATACAGGATAACCTGTTGACAGAAAAACCATCAGAATCAACATCATCCAAGATGGCGAAATACTTACAATACCGCATTGGATATTATGACACGGACAAGAACGTCAATTATGGTTTATGTATGGGGGTATTGAACCAATGTCAGGATTATACATATACCAGTTCCAAGAACGAAAAAAAATTTGAATTCGGTAATGTTGTTATACGTGAATATTTAAATCGTATATTACCTAAGATAAAACAAAAGCAAGACGAAGTACTGGAAACCTATGCCCAGGGCTGTGTAGCAGAGGTAAAAAGCTGCCTGACGGCGAATGGGTATGGCACAACATCAGATGAAATTGCCAAAAACGCATGCCAAAATGTAATAAAAACTTGCGCGAATATAACTAGCGGTACTACGACTAGTGACGATACTACGACTGATTGGATACAATGTGTTATGAATCCAGATGATTCGGGCTGCACCAGCGGTGGCAGTGGCACAGGGTCATCAACGAAAACATGTCCCCCGGGCAGATATTTAAGTGGAACAACATGTATTGCATGTGGCAAGGGCTATTACAAGGCAGGAACAAACGCAGACACATCATGCAGCCCATGTTCCGGCAAGCCAACCAATAGCGAATATACCAGCACGACCGCAAGTACATCATCATGTCCATGGGAATGTAGGGATGGATATACACAATCCCCTGATGGTAACAGTTGTGTGATTCAATGTGCACCTGGGTATAGTGCTGAAACGGGACGTTGTGCACGTTCATGTACACCGGATGATTTGCCATCTTCGCATCTTGTAAGAACGGCCAGTGGAACCTTTTATCAAGGCGACCGGGCCCCCAGCAGTTGCAAGGTTTCAGCATGTGTTTTCGGATACAGAACAAATTTAACAAAAGAATATTGTGTTCCTGAAAACTGTTTGGGTGGGACATACAGAAATTATGCAGAAGAATGTTCAGTATGTCCTGGCGACTATAATAAATCCGATTCAAATGCAACGGATGCATCTGGGTGTTACAAGGACTGTGCAAAACAGTGCACCTGCCCATCCAACGCAACGTGTTCATATTCAGAAGACACTACTGTAACAGGCAAGGAATATTATAACCAATCATGTAATGCCGTGGCACGGGTATGCCCCGCCAGTGCGGTTACATGTGTGCAGGGTTATAGTAAAAATTCTGAGGGTAAATGTATAAGAACAGCATGTACCACCACAGAATATTTACTTAACGACGTTGGTTGTCAGCCCTGTCCAGGTGGGGCAAGTGGTACTGATTCTGGTGCCACATCAGCAGGGCAATGCTATAAAAAATGTGACAGTAAGGATGCGATTGAATCCCAGGTATATTATGATGAGGCATCGCAATCGTATCCAGAATGTGGACGCAAGATAACATGTGGTGCGGGGCAAAGGGTTAAAGATCAAGGAACGGCGAATCCAACATGTGTTGCGTGTCCCCAGGGGTCTTATAATGATGGCGACAACGACACAGATGCTTGTACCCCATGTCTACAAAATGGCCAGACAGCAGAGCCAACAGCTACGTCTGGTGCGAAAACAGCCGATGCGTGTTATCTGCCATGCAATACAGCAGATTTTCCTGGTGCAAAAAACTTTACAAAGGGATCAAGCATGCAATATTCCACAGGACTTGGAAAATATACCACCGACAATTGCTATATTGCCACATGTGAAGGTACCACTTCCGCTGTGTCTAGTGACCAAAAATCATGTATAGCAACAAGCTGCCCAACATCAAACACATATTTAGCAAATGGTAAATGTGAGTCATGCCCAGATTCGCATCCATCATCCGATGCAAATTCAACCGGTATTAATTCATGTTATCGTAGCTGTCAAACTGGTGATGTTCAGAATGCAACATCATATACAACAGCTGCGCGGTTTTATTATAACGAGAAAACCGGTGCTAATAATAATAGTTGCACAGTTGAAGCTTGCAGTGGTGGGCTTAAACCTAGTGGTTCCGCCTGTGTTACTAACATATGTGAACAGGATCAATATAATGACAATGGTACCTGCAAACCGTGTCCAAACTCTTCTCCATACAGTGTAGCAGGAAGCGCATCAATAGAATATTGCTATAGAAAGTGCGGATCTGGCGATATTGAAAATGCTGCGAGTTATACAAATAATTCTAGGTATTATTATGATGGTACCAATAGCTGTGAAGTTGCATCATGCAACCAAGGTTATTCGGTGCAAAATAACAAGTGCGTGGAAAGCACTTGTAATGACGGGGAATATAAAAACAATAACGGAGTATGTATACCTTGTCCGGATCAGTTTCCCAAGATTGACAACCCAGGTGACACAAGCAAAATGTGTTATCATAACTGTACGTCAGACGATGTAGACAATGCAGACACAGTAACAGGAAAGTTCTATTATGGTGATGAACGACCATCTTCGTGCCAAGCCGTAAAGTGCAAGAATGGTGAAAACGCTGTGGATGGCAGTTGCTCGCCAGTATTTAACATTACACTAAATCCTTACGGTGGCTCATACAATGGCAACCCTACGGCTATAACAGTAACATATAGTGGCGGTGTATGGAAATTAGATGGCGATGACCTAAAAGGTGTATTGCCGGTACCAACAAAAGAAGGATATAAATTTACTGGATATAATACTAGTAACAAACCGGTCACTGACGCAAGTGGTAAGATCATCGACAACTATGCCCCAATGACCGCAACGACCCTAACCGCCCAATGGACATTTGCTGTATATACACTGACACTAGAAGTTCCGACAGGTGTAACGTGTGATAGTGAATGTAAGACAAAAATATATTATGGTAAAAAGGATGGTAAAGATACGTTCTCATACGAACAAGGTTTATCAGTTCCGGTAAGCAAACTGACCCCATTGCCAAAAAAAGATGGTTCTGTCTTTGCCGGATATGCCAGAGACGGAAACGTGTTTATTCAGAAAGACGGCACCATTATTCTACCGTTTGAGGTTACAACAGATCTCGCGTTGCAAATTCAGTGGGAAGGCAAACAGAGCATTACATATCACATGGATGGTGGAAGTTGCGACAAATGTCCAAGTGACTGTGCACTTGGAACACAAGTTACGTTGCAAGCCCCCACCAAAAAAGATTTCACATTCCAAGGTTGGTATAATAGCAGTGGTTCAAAACAAGATTCTCCGGTCGCGTGTGCTACTCTGGATTTATACGCGTACTTTACAGAAGATTCAAGTAGTGTATGCTCTAACTATATGGATTTTACCAGTTGCAATGATGATTATACTCAGGTGAAAATTGGTGATCGCAGGGTATGCATAGGCAAATAAGTAATGAAGCAACTATCTGAATCCGATATTGAAAATATGATTGGGGATGATGGGGGTGTTATAACCCCAGCGTCTGATGCACGCAAAATACGCGCCGAATTAAAACTAAGCAAAAAAATACCCGAACGACAGCCCGTTCCTGAACATATAACCATAGATTTCCACAACCATACCGAAGATGAAGCGTGGCAAATGATTATGTCCGCGGCACTGTCAGGCGCACGATGCGCAACCGTTATTACTGGCGCCAGCGGTATTTTGCGACCGAAGTTTATTCAATGGGTTCACGACAGTATATTTGCACCATACGTTGTGTCGTGCACCCCAATCAACAACGGCAGTTTCGCCATAAAGTTCAAGAAAAATTTAAAGGAATTTTAAATAATATGTCCAACCTGCATTTTCATTACGGCGTAATGGGGTCTTCTAAATCAGCATTGCTGGGGATTAACGCATTTAATTTTCGGCATACCGGAAATAAAATAGAGGTCATAAAACCAACAACTGATAACCGCGATTCTGCAACAAAAATCGTTTCACGCATAGGTATTGAAACAAATGCTGTCGCCCTGCCCAACCTGGCAAACTATACCCCAAATCCAGATACACAATTCATATTGGTTGATGAAGTGCAATTCTTTGCTGAATCAGATATAGATAAACTGGTTCGTATTGCCGATAATTCTGACGTGGTCGTTCTGTGCTATGGATTGATGGTGGATAGTAATGAACATATTTTCCCCGCATCACGCCGATTGGTTGAAGTCGGCGCAACACTGCACAGAATGGAATCAACATGCCAAATAAATGGTTGCAAACATTTGGCAACCCATCACTTGCGATTTGACAACAATGGTGACGTGATACACGCAGGCGATCAAATCGCCGTCGGGGCAGAACAATATAAATCTGTTTGCCGCAGACATTTTAATATGTTATATCACTGTGCAAATGGCGGCAGGATGAAATAGTATATTTTCCTTGCAATCCAAATAAAATGTTATAAAATATTGTGCATTGCGCCCATGGCTCAATTGGATAGAGCATCTGACTACGGATCAGAAGGTTGAGGGTTCGAATCCTTCTGGGCGCGCCAGAATAAAAATAAAAACATCGCCCTGTGTGATGTTTTTGTTTTTACTGTTGGTCACAACATGGATGCGAACCCGACCAGAGGGTTCGAAACCAAGTAGATTTTGGAAGCAAAGCATACCAAAATCGTCACGGGTTGCCCGCAGGCATTTATGCCGAGGGAATCCTTCTGGGCGCGCCAGAATAAAAATAAAAACATCGCCTTGTGTGATGTTTTTGTTTTTAGAATAAAATACTTGACAAAAACTAGATTTAGTATAAACTATCCAGAACAAATAATAATATAACGTAAGGAAACCGATATGAATAATGCAAAAAAACAATTCAATTCTGGACGTCGCGCAGTCAAGAACAAAAATAAAACATGGATAAAACGTATATGGCTGGGGCTGTGTGCATGTGCACAATGGGTATGGAACGGGTTAAAGTCCATATGGAAATGGCTGTGCAAAATAAATCTAATCGGATTGTTAAATTTAGCATTGCTGGTCGCGATAATCGTTCTATTTTCTATGTTGGTGGCAGATGTGTGTTCTTGCACCAAGGGGGATAAAGCAAGCGCAGAAAACATAGAACCAAACATTGTCGTTCCAGAAAACAAACGCAAACTGACCACAAGACCACAGTTGCCAATCAAACAAAACAGATTCTATTCAGAATTAAATGAACCGGTAAATGTTGTGTCCGTTAAACCAGATACCGTCACAGTTAAACAAATCGCATGTCCAAAACGCAACACTCTGGCGGGCGACATCATAATTGACAACCGCGGTGTCGCATCAATCATCAGAAATGGAACAGAAATTAACGGCAACTTGTACCTGCAAAATATGCGCAAATATGTATTACCATGTAATGTGACGGTTAATGGAAATCTGTTCTTGCGCGATTTGGGTATGTTGCAATTCTGTGGTAAATTTAATATCACAGGAAATATATATGTCAGCCCACGTTCATCGTTTGGTCCACTGCCATATGATTCAAAGATTGGTGGACAAATCATACTGTAAAATAAAAAAGATTGCTTTATGCAATCTTTTTTTTGTGGTATAATGTTCCCAAAGGAGATAGCAAATGAAATCTTTTGAAAAATTGTTAAAAGTATTGGCAAAAAATATTGGCACAACGTTGGTGTTGATTGCTGCAATTATCCTGTTTGCAATATTTTCGGACGGATTATTGGCGGGAATTATAACTGCGTTTTCTGCGATGATTGTTTATGCATGCTGTTCAATGCTGTATAAGGAATTTAAGCAAACACCCAAGGCAAAACCAGCAAAGAAAAAGAAATAAAAAAACACCCGTTTGGGTGTTTTTTTTTTATTCGTTTGTAACAGGAACTTCGTTTTCCTGCATGATTATTTCACTGCGCAGGTCAGTTTCTGATGATGAAAAATCAGATTTTGATGCAACGACCGCCAGCGCACCACACAATACGAAAAATATAACCGCCAACCATGCCGTCATCTTGGTCAGGAAATTCCCAGCCGCCGCACCAGTCAACGCGCCACCAAACATTGATGCCGCAGACGATCCAGACATACCAGATCCCTCAGATTTTTGTAGCAAGATTATACC
>JAGHVG010000011.1 GCA_018064405.1 Candidatus Enterousia scatequi
TTATCTTCAGCTTTTTGAGCACGAGTTGCTTCATTAGCGATTGCTTTTTTGTTATCGTTTATTTGTTTGTCTTGCTTAACATCTTTAGCTGCCAAACCCGCGATAGCTACGTCTTGCAGCTTGTTTTCTATCGCCAATTTATCTTCAGCTTTCTTAGCGCGAGACGTTTCGTCTTTAATATCTTTTGCATTGGCTATTATTTGATGTTCTTGGAACTGGTTTTCAATAGCCAAACCTGTGATAGCAAAGTCCTGTGATACATTTTTCTTTGCCAAATCTGCTTCAGCCACTTTAGCGCGGGCTTCTTCAGAAGAAATAGCTGTTTTTAAACCTGATTCAGCTGTCATAGCACGAGTGTTTTCACCTGAAATTGCGGCTAACAACGCCTGGTCGGTTGAATCACGTGTTTCTGCCTCTGCGGTGATGGCGCTTTGCAAATATTCATCCGCTTCCCATCTTTTGCCGGCTTCTTCGTTGATTTTTGTGGATAAATCAGCTTCAGCTGTCATAGCGCGAGTATTTTCATCTGTAATTGCAGTTAACAATGCCTGGTCGGTTGAATCACGTGTTTCTGCCTCTGCGGTGATGGCGCTTTGCAAATAGTTATCCGCTTCCCATCTATAACCCGCTTCATCTGTGATTTTTGTGGATAAATCAGCTTCAGCTGTCATGGCACGGACTTCTTCAGCAGAAATAGCGGTTTCTAAACCTGATTCGGCTGCCATAGCGCGAGTATTTTCATCTGTAATTACAGCTAACAACGCCTGGTCAGTTGAATCACGTGTTTCTGCCTCTGCGGTGATGGCGCTTTGCAAATATTCATCTGCTTCCCATCTTTTGCCGGCTTCTTCGTTGATTTTTGCGGATAAATCCGCAACATCTGTAGTTAACCCGTCAATCGCTTCACCCTGTTGTGTTATGATCTCAGTGTTACTGACAATATTGTTATTTATTTTTGAAATTTCTTCTGAAATTCCTGTCACAACATTATTAATCTGCTCTGAGACCCAATCTGTAATTGCACTAGCGCAAGCGTTTCCGGATATTCCAATGCAACATGCAATCACACCCAGTGTCTTTATGGTTTTATTATAGCGAGAACTCAAATTTTTAATAAACATATGTTTACCCTTTTGTTTGTATTTGATTCTCTCTCGCTATATCCTCCTGGTTAGTTTGAATTGTGTTATCTTGCTCTGACTGCATAATATCTGGGTCTGAGTTTGATGGCATTTTGCGACATAATGAAATCAAAGAATAAATATTTTGCGCAGTATCTTCGTCTGTGAATTCCAAAATATTTACATTGTCGCGAATCGGTAATGTTTCTAAAAAATGGTTAAAAGCAATCAGTTCTTGTGTTGTTAAACGATATTTAACAATGTTGTTAAAGCAATAACAATCCAAACTGCTGTCGCACTTGGAAATAATGGTGTTGCGCAGGTTTTTGCTGAACGCAAAATACCCACCACAAAATGCCATTATGACGGCACTAATAACACAAATAAAAATCGTTTTTCTAACAACCATTATATCTATCTTTGTTTGTTAACAAAAATATTTTTATGGCAATACGGTATATCAAAAATGGCCATTGTCAATAAAAAATATGAAAAAACACCTGTTTTGCCGGGAATTTTGAAAAAATACAGGGTTTACAGTTCTTTTACTGTGTTTGTTTCCTTGTCAAATACACATGGCTTGCCGGCATAACCCAATGCTTTGTGGTGTGACGGAATCAAAAATTCCGGCATTGGCAACGATTCGCCCATCATAACCTTTTTATACAATGCCTTTTCTATATCGGTTTTGTTTTTAAACCAGCGTTGCTGATCTGCCTCTATCGGGCGGTGGTACCAACCCTGGAATATAACGATTTGTTTTCCTTCTTCCAGTTTCATTATATCCATTGGACTATATAATGGTTTCCGTTCTGTATCTTCAAAATCCTTGCCGTCTGGACCTTTTTTGGTTTTCTTTTTGACCTCGTCCCCTATCATTTTGGAAAAACGTTCCGCTGTATCTGGGTCGTTTTGACGCAATAATATCTTGGCTGCGGTTGTTGAAATAATCGTGGAAGCGGCATCTGCACCGTATTTTTCCTGAATCTGGTGTATGTCCTGACCGATAATCAGATATGATATTTCCTGACCGCGTCCCAAATCAGGCCCCTGAATTACGGCCTGTAACTTTTGCATTTTGGGCATTTCGTCCAGTATGAATAATACTGGATATGGACCCATTTTTTGACCCGATAGGTTCACACTGTTTGGTTTGTTCGCCAACAGGAAGTTTGACATCAATTCAATAAATATTCCTGTAATTGGGTTTAATGCCTGGGCATCAACCATGTTTATTGACAGATAAACCGTCACTGGTTTTATTTTTCCATCACGCGGATCAACCATGCCGCGCAAATCATTAAAGTGGAAATCAGAATGGCTGGTTCGATTGCGGACCGCAGAATTGCGGAATATGCCCAAACCTTCCATAATCGTGGATAAAATAGAACCACGTTCTTTATCCGGCGTATTGGCGAGTTGTGTTAATTCCAAAACACTGCGGTGTGCGTATGCATATTGGCGTGCTTCATTTACCGCGTCTTCCAATACGTCACGCATAGGGTCTGCCAATGCAACCATTTGGTCGCCCGCACGTCTGCGGTTTTCCAATTCTTCGGCATTGGCGAGTTGTGCAGCATTTAACCAATCCAGAATCATTGATAATGACGCTTCACGTCCAACCCATGATTGCGGAATATTGCGCCACGATCCAATATGAACATAATTTGTTGCATTTAATTCGCCACGTTGCAGTAAACCCAATGCCGCATATGCATTTTGATCTGTCATCATTGATAAATAATAATCAGATAAAACCGCTGCATCTTCGGCATCAAACGTGCCGTTATTAATTCTGGCATAGAAATAATCGTCGGCCTTGGCACGTTCAACCTTGGACACCATAAAGTGTATAAAGCCTGATAACCCAGCCCGTCCAGTGTTTGACCAGTGTGGATCCATCGCTGTATCAGGAACCAAGACATTACAAATTGTATCAATATATAAATCGCGTTGCTCTGAATTAAATGGTACGTGTTCTGGTGACAGCGGATTCCATGATGGATAATAAATACCGTGCGCTGGATCATCCTGACCTGCCCAATTCATGATGAATACCGGCCCAACCATTGCACGATATGCAGATGTCAGTTGTTTTAGTTCTGGCTTTGGATCGTTAATAATCATTGATACACCGTCACAATCCAAAATTGTTGGAATAACCACCCCTGCTGTTTTACCGGTCCCCGGTGGTGCGACACACAATGTGGACAGGCATTCATTCATCATCAATGGCTTGGTTTTGCCCTTGTCCTTGAAATACCCTAGGACCATCATAAATCCACCGAACAGACCACCATCGCCCTTGCCCATTTTTTTAATATCTTCGGCAGAGGCCTTTTTGGATGTTTCCTTGTCGTATTTATCCTTGCCATGTGGGTTAAATTCATCGGTTAATGTTTTATCTGCCACAAAGAAATATGCAATAAATGGTAATACCGGAACTGTGCACATAATATCGGGGTGTGTAAAGCACCGTCCAATCCATGCGGGCACCCCCGCCAACACAGATAGGCCCGCACTGTGCCACAAATTTGTTAAATATATTCCGCACCAATGTGCTGTGGCCGGTGACCAACCATACCGCCATATGTGTTCAAGTATAAATGCAATTGCAAACGCGATTGCGCATGCAATCCACATTGCCGCATTCCACCGCATAACCCAGAATATTTGTGCCATTGGTTTACGGTCTGCTTCCTTGTATGCGCTGGATTTGAATATGTTCAAACCCATGCCTTTACCGCCTGCGGATAAAATCTTGATTTTCTCTGCCATAACAGTATGATTATATCAGAAAATTTGTTAATGATAAATCAGGAAATTTATATTCATGAAAAATATTCCAAGAATTTTTTTAGATACTGATTTGACGCCAGGGGTGTCTGTCGCTGTGCCACGTGATGTGTCGCATTATTTGGCAAACGTGATGCGTCAGGCAAATTGTTTGGTGTTTAATAACGGCGTTGAATATAATGCCTATCTGTCAGATGATAAAAAAAGTATTTATGTTGAATCTGCGACAGCGCATGCTGATCCATCAAATGATATAACACTTTATTTTGCACCAATTAAACGTGTGGATGATATGCTGAATATGGCAACGCAAATGGGTGTTGCGCGTTTTGTGCCGGTTATAACTGCGCGCACGGTTGCAAATCACATTAATTGGGATCGTATGCGTAAAATTGTCATAGAGGCATCAGAACAATCAAACCGTAATAGCGTTCCATTAATTACAGAGGCAATTAAATTTAACGATTTACCATTTCATGATATTGTTTTTGCAGATGAACGTGCAGCGTATGACCGTGAGTTGCCGATGCACGTTGGGGATGCAAAAAATGTTCTTGTTGGACCAGAGGGTGGGTTTTCAGATTCTGAATTTGAAATATTGGATAAAAACGGTTCGCGCGGAATATCGTTAGGTAAAACAATATTGCGCGCTGAACTGGCGGCGGTTATTGCAATTAGGGGTGTGATGTAATGGCACTGCGTATTGCAAAATTTTTATCTGAATCGGGTGTCGCGTCCAGGCGTAGTGCCGAAAAAATGATTCTTGATGGTCGGGTTTATATAAATGGTAATAAAATAGAATCCCCTGCGACATTTGTTTCTGAATCAGATGTTGTTAGTGTTGATGGAAAACAAGTAAAAAAATCGTCAGATATTGAACTATATGCGTTTCATAAACCGGTAAATACAATGACAACACGTTCTGATCCAAATGGTCGTAAAACAATTTATGATGTTTTACCACAAAAATATAATGGATTGAAATATGTTGGACGTTTGGATTTTAAGACAACTGGGTTGTTATTAATGACAAACAGCGGTGATTTGGCACGTAAACTAACACTGCCGTCATCAAATATTCCGCGAACATATATTGCAACAACGAATGGCAATATGAAAAATTTAGCATTGGCGCGCAAGGGTGTAACGGTTGATGGAATAAAATATCGCCCTATGCAAATATCGGTGTTAAACGATAAACAAATATTGGTCACAACCACAGAGGGCAAGAAAAACGAAATCCGTATAGTTTTACGTTTTTGTGGTGCGCCTGTGTCACAGTTGCATCGTGTATCGTTTGGAAATATTGAATTGGGTAATCTGCCTGTTGGGAAAATAGTCAAGGTGCCTAAGAAAACAATTGACGAAATATTAAAAAATTTCTAATATTTGTTTGTTAGAGATAAAGGGAGGGGTGTATGCAAAAAAAATCACCAAAAAAACCGATTAAAAAAGTCGCAAAAAAATCAGCATCTGCAAAGAAACAGGTAAAGCGCAGTGTTCCTGTAAAACAGATATTGAAACCAGTGCCAGCGGCACAACCGGTAAAGCAACATCGTGGTGGTTGGTCTGCATCAATTTATATTTATTGGTTTATTATTTTGTTCTTTATTGCTGCAACTTTTTACATTTTGGGCCGTGCACGTCCAACATATGCACCAAACAAAGCCCCATTATCAGAGGAAGAATTACAAACATCTGATGTATCAGATATGAATTCTGTTCAGCAGAATTTGTCTGATGGCAATATTGATGGTGTTATTGCAGAATTAACATCAATGATTGATGCGGGAAATGCGGTTGCACAAACCTATGTTTTGCGTGGCGAAGCATATATGCAATACGGTGATTATGCCAAGGCATTATCTGATTTTGAATCTGCAATAAATATGGATTCACAGTATGCTGTTGCATATTATGATCGCGCATTGTTAAATATGCGTCTGGAAGATTATTCTGGGGCATTAAATGATATTAATAATGCGTTGGCATTGGCGGCAAACGGTACAGATACAGTGTTGTCGTTGCGTGATTTGTATGCAAAACGTGGCCAGATTAATTTGTGGTTAAAAAATTGGGAAGGCGCGATTGCTGACTATACCAATTCATTGGCACGTCCAGAAGGAACAGTGAATCCTGATGTTTATGCCGAACGTGCCGAAGCATATACTGCAATCGGTGATTACGACAGTGCTATTAATGATTATTCATCTGCGGTACGTGTAATATCCGAACAGATTCAGGCATTAACCACGGTTGAGGAACGTGAACGTGTGTCAACAAATGCAATGAATTATTTTGAAAAATCTGCTGCGTTGAATTTAACACTTGGAAACAATGATGTGGCACGCAGTGATTTAGAATCTGCATTAACAATTGCAAGTGCACTAAATAATGCAGATATAATAGAGCATTTACAATTGTTGCTAAATCAATTAGATTAAAAAAAACCGCCCATTTGGGCGGTTTTTATAATTCTGCCTTCATTTCTTGAACTTCGTAACATTCAACACGATCACCCTCTTTCAGATCGTTATATTTTTCAAAGCTCATACCAAATTCAACACCTACAGATACCTCTTTGACTTCGTTTTTTTCACGGCGCAGTTCACCGATTTTGCCGTCATATATAACGACATTATCGCGCAACAAACGTACGAACGCGTCTTTCCTGATAACACCTTCGGTTACTTTACAGCCCGCAACGCGTATCCCCTTGCCAACGGTAAACAGTGCAATAACATCTGCATATCCGATAAAGTTTTCTTTCTTTACTGGCGCTAATTTACCAGACAAGATTTCTTTGATTTCATCTGTGATACGATATACAACACTGTGATAGCGAATATCTATACCATTATTTCGTGCCATATCACGAACCGCAGAATCTGCACGAACATTAAATGCGATTATAACTGCGTTTGATGCGGTTGCCAACCTGATATCGCCTTCGGTGATTTGGCCAACACCCGCAGATAATATTTCAACATTTGCTTTTTCGGTTTTGATATCTTTTATCATATCTGTAATTGCTTCAACACTGCCCTGAACATCGGCGCGTAAAACAATCGGCAATGTTATTTTTTTAGATTCGTCGCGTGCCGCAAACAAATCTTGCAGTGACGATCTTTTAACAGCGTTTGCCTTATCTTTTGCTTTCTGTGTACGATATGCTGCAACTTCACGTGTTTGTGCTTCTGTTTCCATTACACGTAATTCATCGCCCGCAGATGGAACAGTGTCCAGCCCCAGCACAACAACGGGTTGTCCTGGGTGAACGGACTTTACACGTTCGCCAACAGAATTGATTAAACCACGCACGCGACCAAATGTTTCGCCCACGACGAATACATCACCGATTTTTAATGTTCCCTGACGTACCAGAACGGTTGCCACAGCGCCCAATCCTTTTTCCAGTTTAGCTTCCACCACGTTTGCAACGGCGGGCATTTCATAATCTGCCTTTAAATCCATCATTTCGGCCTGCAATAAAATTGCTTCTTCCAATTTATCCAAACCAATTTTTTGTTTTGCAGAAATTTCAACACATTGAACATCTCCGCCCATTTCTTCAATCTGGACCTCTTGTTGCAATAAATCCACCTTTACACGTTGTGGGTCTGCCTCTGGTAAATCAATTTTATTTATCGCAACGATAAATGGAACCTTTGCGGCTCTGATGTGATTAATTGCTTCAATGGTTTGTGGCATAATAGAATCATTTGCTGCAACAACCAAAACAACGATATCTGCCATTTGGGCACCACGTGCACGCATAGCTGTAAACGTTTCATGTCCGGGTGTGTCCAAAAACGTAATTATTGCCCCAGACTTTGTTTTAACTTCGTATGATGAAATGTGTTGAGTGATACCACCTGCTTCACCGGCAACAACGTTTGCGTCACGAAATGCATCTAGCAGAGAAGTTTTACCATGGTCAACGTGGCCAACAACCGTAACCACGGGTGCACGTGATTTTAATTTTTCTGGATCTGGCAATCTGTCCAGTTGATCTGCGTATGGTTTAGTATCAACGCGTTTAACAGTTGCACCAAATTCAGTTGCAATTAATTCCGCCGTATCTGCATCAATGGTCTGATTCTGGGATGCCATCATACCCATTTCCATCAATTTTTTGATAACGTTTCCGACTTTTTCAGCCATTGCGGCCGCCAAATCTTTAACAGTTATGGTGTCACCCAATGCGACTTCGTGTTCAACCTTTTGTGGTGCAGAAAATACCGCGCGTGCTTTTTCACGAAAACGTTTTAATGATGCCTCTGACCTCCGACGATTCGCACCACGAATACCTATTTCGTCGTCGTCATCGTCACCACCAATTACAATATCATGTATAGATATTTTGCCCTGTTTTTTAAACTCTTTTTTCCCAGCAAATTTATTTGGGCGAACTTCATCATCGTCGTTATTTGCGTTATATGATTTGCGTGCAGATTGGTTAAATTGTTTTTTTGATGGCTCAGGTGATACAACCGGTGTATCATCTGCTATATCTGTGCCCGTGTTTTCGCGTGCCGCCAACTGTGATTTTACCTGTTCATATTCTGCGGCATCACGTGCAATTTCGGCCTCGCGCGCGGCACGTGCGGCGGCCTCTTCTGCTTCGCGTTTTTTTCTTTCTTCTTCACGTGCCTTGGCGGCTTCTAATACAGCACGCAGTTTATCATCAGCAGCATTGTGTGGTGCCTCAACCTTTTTGGGTTCATCACGTAGTTCATTACTGCCTGGGGCAATAACACGACGTCTGCGTTCAACGAACACAGCATCGCCTTTTTTGCTTTGTACTGCATCAATAGTTACAGATTTTCCAAGTGTTAATGTTGCCATATGTTTACTCCATACTTGTACTAGTGCGCCTTATATTTATTCTTCGGTATTTGAAATTCCGTATGCCAATTCACGTGCCTTCATAATGACACGTCCTGCCAAACGTTCAGACATTGTGTCTTCACCCAGAATTTCAACCAATTCATCTGCAGATAAATCAGCCAAATCAGACAAAGATTTAATCCCTGCGTTCCCTAATTGCATAATAACAGGACGTTTGATGAAGTCAAAACCTAATAAATCATCACTCATTCCCATCTTGTGCCCATTATCTTTGTAATCTTGTTCTTGTTTTTGCAAATAATCTTTGGCACGTTTTTGCAATTCAGACGCCAAATCTGCGTTGAATCCTTCAATGGTTTCCAATTCTTTTGCGTCAACAAATGCGATTTCTTCAACAGTTCTGAAACCTTCTGTAATCAGCAAATGTGCAATCATTTCATCGATATCTAATGCACCAATGAATAATTCTGTTTTTTCCTTGAATTCTTTTGCACGACGTTCTTGTTCTTCGGTTTCATTCATAACATCAATATTCCAACCTGTAAGTTGTGATGCCAGGCGAACATTTTGACCGCGGCGTCCAATTGCCAATGATTGTTGATCTTCGTTAACCACAACAGATGCTGTCCGCGTGTCTTCATCAACGATGATTTTTGCAACCTTGGCAGGTTGGATTGCATTAACAATAAACACCGCAGGATCTTCTGAGTATAAAATAACATCGATTTTTTCACCGTGGCATTCATTAATCACAGGTTGAATACGTGTTCCCTTAATACCGACCGTCATACCAACCGCATCAATAGATGGATCCTGTGTTTCAACGGCAATTTTAGCATGTGAACCTGGTGCACGTGCCACAGATTTAATTTTAATTATACCCTCGTAAATTTCTGGGACTTCTTGAACAAATAATTTTTCCATAAATAACGGGTGTGTTCTGGTCAGGAAAATTTGTGGTCCCGCATTAGAACGTTCAACATCCATAATCAATGCGCGAACGCGATCGCCCACCCCCAGACGCTCCCCAGGAATTAATTCGCTGCTTTTGATGTAGCCTTCGGCCTTGCCGTTAATATCAACAAAAACATTTCCAAATTCAATACGTTTCACAACACCACTGATAATATCACCAACATTGTCTTTGAATTCTTCGTATTGTGTTCCTTTTTCAGCATCACGAACACGCCCAGTCATAATTTGACGCGCAGTTTGAAATGCCATACGACCAAATTCAGGTTCTGGTAATTGATCCTCTACGACATCACCGATTTGTGGGTTTTCAGAATATTTCTTTGCCTGTTGGACAGTCAACATTGTATTTGGATCGTATTCATCGCCTTTTGATTCTGGGGTTTCAATAACCTCAAATAAACGTTTTACGTAAATGGCCCCATTGTGACGGTCAATATTTGCAACAATATTGAATTCTTCGCCATATTTGTGTTTCGCGATTTTTGCAACCGCTGCCTCTAGTGATTCAAAAACAATTTCTTGACTAATGTTTTTTTCTGTGGCCAATGATTTTATTGATTCCAACAAATCTTGACGTGGTATAGAAACAAAAGACATCATATACTCCTTATGGTCTGTTTTTTTTATCAAAAGGGCGGGGTTTTTAGCCCCGCCCTTAAAATTAATCTTTTAAGAACAGTATAATTATTATCTATAAATTTAGTAAAATCAAGAAAAAAACACAAATATATTTGACGGTATAGTTTTTGCGCTTTATACTGTAAAGTATGAAAATTATAGACAGATATTTTACCCGGCAATTGATCGCAATATTCTTGGTGTTATTGTTAATATTAACGGGTTTGGCATGGATGATGGAAATTATGTCCATGATGAAATTCTTGATGACTTATGGTGTTAACTTTGGTGATTTTTTGGGCTTAACCGCATTGATGATACCGTTTATTGCGTCAATAATAATACCGTTTGTGACATTTATAGCGATTATATTTGTTTACAACAAAACAATATCTGAAAACGAAGTTACAGTTATTGCTGCATCTGGACAATCGCCTGCCCAGATTGCGCGCCCTGCGCTAAGATTGGCATTGGTAATTACGGCGGTACATTTGTTGTTAAATGTTTTTATTGTTCCGATTAGTCAGGACCAGTTTTATAACACACAGTGGAATTTGCGTTATGGATTGGCACACCTGAAATTGCAAGAATCTGCATTTACAGAATTAACCGACAATTTGGTCGTTTATGTGGAAGGGGTTTCTGGGTATGATATGTCACAGTTAATGTTGTCTGATATGCGTGATGAAAAAAATCAGGTTGTTATATTTGCAGAGAAAGGAAAACTAGTATCCACGGTTCATGGATTATCAATTGTCATGTCAAACGGGTCATTACAATTTATGTCTGATAATTTAATTACAGGAACGTTTGATACGTTTGATATGGATTTAAATGTGGCGGAAAAGGAAAACGAACGTTCGTTTCGTGTTCGCAGAATATCAACGTATTCTTTGATACGAAATTTATTGGATGCGCCAAATATGCGCCAACATAAAATCATATTGTCTGAAATGTCAACGCGTTTGTTGTTACCTTTAATGAATTTACTATTGGCGGCTGTGTGTTTGTTGATATTATTAAAAACATCTCTGTTGCGCAGACGTGCCAGTTTTGCCCCTATGTTTGCGGTTATATCTATGGCAGTTATAATGGCAACCTATATGTCATTGTCCAATATGGTTGAACATATATACGATTTTGGGATTTTGGCATGCGGGGTGTTAATCTGTTTAATGTGTACAATATTTTTATTACATAAAAAATGAATAGGTTGTTAGGTTTCTTTTTAGTGTACTTTTTAACATACAATTATGTGTATGCCGTTGCCCTTGATGCTGAATCGCCAAAGACAATCAAGGCAAATAAAATAGAATATAATGTTAAAACTAAATCGATTGCTACATCTGGAAAAACAGAAATAACAAATGTTGCTGGTCAAAAACTAACATTGACTGGTTCTAAAATTACCGATAATGCCCAGACAATTTCTGGACAAAACATAGAATTATGGTTGGGCCCCAGGGTTTATGTGAAATCATCAGATATCACACGTGATAGTGATATAACCATCGCAAATAATGCGGTGTTTACTGCGTGTAATGATTGCGACAAAATGGGGAATGCTTGGTCTGTACGCGCATCCAGTATAAAGCATGACAATAAAAGACATGAATTATATTTTACTAATCCTGTGGTATGGATATATGATACGGCCCCTGTATTTTGGTTCCCGTATTATGAAATGCCAGATCCGTCTGTAAAGCATAGAAGTGGTTTTTTAACACCTGATTTACAATCCACAAATAATATGGGAACGCGAATCAATTTACCATTGTATATTGCACTATCTGATACGCATGATTTTACAACAACGTTATCTTATTTAACCAAAGAAAACCCGCTGTTTCAATTTGAACATCGTTTAAATATATCCCATGGTGAATTTAAAACAAGTGGTTCATATACGCATAACAAGGAAGGTAAAGACAGGTGGGGCATATTTCATGATGATGTAATAGAATTGGGTGATTATGCTAGGGCAAGCGTGTTTATAGAACGTGTGTCTGATAAAACATATTTGCAAAAATATGGTTTTGATATGTATAAACCTTATCTGGATTCTGGTGCAAAGTTAGAGGTTTTTGGTCAATCAGGATATGCTGTGGCGGATGCTCATGTCTTTCAAACACTTAAATCCGGTCGGTATTCTATATCTGGTGATATATTACCAAACGTTCATGGTATATATCAGACAGATCCATTTTTTAATGAAACATATGCATTATTTACTGGTGATGTTTTGGGCGTGTCTGGGGATAATACGTCTATGCAGCGTGTTGTTGGTGATGCACGTATAGTGTCACCTTGGACACTGTGGGGCGGAAACCGTTTAACATTGAGTGCTGATGTTCGCTATGATTTATACAATTTTAATAAAACAGATATGATAGACGGCAGTGTTTTTTCCGGAATAAAGACACGTTTTTTACCAAGTGGATATATAGAATGGGGTTTGCCATTATATAAACCATCAGATAATTGGACACACATTATAGAACCGCGTGCACGATTAACAATTATGCGCAAGTTAGACAATGAAGTATTTATGGAAAATAATGATTCTGCCGGAACATTTTTATCTGATGAAGTATTGTTTTCTGACAACCGTTTTTCAGGGTATGATTTGTGGGAAAATGGAACGTTTGCGGATTATGGTATGCAGTGGTCTGCATTTAATACAAACAACAATGTATCTGTGTTTTTGGGTCAATCGTATGATATTACTGAACGTGCAGATACCGATCCTTTAAGTGGTTTCCACAATGGAATGTCAGATTTTGTCGGTCGCATAGAATACAACACAACACAATGGTTTGATATAAAAACAAGATTTCGTTTGTCGCAACAAGATTTATCTTTGCATCATATTGAATCAAATGCGCGTATTGGAACGTCGCATAATTACATAAATGTTGGACATATGTGGACGCAACAACTAGAAGATTTATATGCACAAACTCAGGATATACATGAACTTATTGCGGGTTTTGGTGTTCAAATGACCGACAGGTTGTCTGCACGTTTTAACGCAATATATAACGTTGCCTCAAACAGTTTTCAACGGCATTATGGTGGTCTGTTTTACGATCATCCTTGTTTTTATTTGGCCCTTACATATAAACACGATAATGCGGTTAAGGGCGATTATGTTGGTGATACTACTTTTCAATTTAAGTTTGGTATTACTATTGATGGACAAAAATATTAAAGGAGAGATAAAATGAAAAAAATAATTACATTTTTGTTTTGTATCACATGTTTACCTGCGTGGTCAGCAACTGTTGTTGCGACGATAAATTCTACACCAATTACGGATACAGATGTCACTGCGCGGACACAACTGATGGCGCGGCAGGGTAAAACACCTACGGATAATCGCAAGGTTGCGTTACAAAATATAATTGATGATTATGTGAAATTGGACTATGCAGCAAATTTTGGTGTTAAACCAACGGCCAAGGATGCGGACGCAGAATTGCAGAAACTGAATTTAGACAATCTATCTGCATCTGAACGTGAAATTGCCCGCAATGCCATACGTGCAGAAATGGCGTGGCAGGTAATAATCGCGCGAACAATTGTACCAATGGTTGATATATCTGATGCGGATATAAAGGCAGAAACCGCCGCATTGGCGCGTGATCGTGGATTGCCAATAGAAGTTACACTGGTGCGATTAGTGGATATTCCTAAAAAGGTAGCTGCAAAATTACAAAACCCATCTTCATGTGATGAAGCTGTTAAAATGGCCGAAGATTTAGGTGGTGCCCCACAAAAATTTACGGCAGTTCAGTATGAATTGTCTCAGGATATCCGTGATCGTATTGTTGATTTGCCTGAATTAACCTGGTCACCGGTTTTTGATAATACTGTTGTTTTGATTTGCGATACCAAGAAAACAGCGGAATATGGTAAATTGGATGAAATTATAAAGCAAAACGCATTGTATAAGCAGGCAATGTTTTTGGCCGATGAACAATTAAAGCAACTACGGCGCAAGGCGGTTGTTGTTATCACAGATGATAGATATAAACTATGAAGCAGATATTATTTTCTTTGACGAAACCAGAACTGGAAAATTACGTTGACACGTTTGGTCAACCAAAATTCCGTGCACAGCAAATTCGCGATTGGATGACGCGTGGTGCACCTGACTTTGCATCAATGAAAAATATTCCTGAAAAACTACGTAATGATTTAGATGCGGTTGCGCAAACTTTACCTGTTCGCGTTGTAAAACGTTTGCAATCATCCGATGGTCAAACAACCAAGTTTTTGTTGGAACTGCATGATAATGAACAAATAGAATGTGTTTTGATGCGTACCACCTATGGCAACAGCGTATGTGTCAGTTCCCAGGCCGGTTGTGCAATGGGATGCAAATTTTGTGCCAGTACTTTGTTAGGTTTAAAACGTAATTTAACGGTTGATGAAATTTATTCACAAATTTTGGTTGCACAATGGGAGTTAAGAAACGGAACGGGTACCAATCCAAACGGCGACCCAAATAATAACGATGTATCGCATATTGTTGTTATGGGAACGGGCGAACCATTACAAAACACGCAAAATGTTATTGGTTTTTTGGAACGCGCAAATCGTGACATGAATATTTCATGGCGGCGTATAACCGTATCAACATGCGGTATAGTTCCCGGGATTCATGATTTGGTCAGTTGGGGACGTCCGATAAATCTGGCAATATCTTTGCACGCACCAAATGATGAACTGCGCTCAAAAATTATGCCAATAAATAATAAGTATAAAATTAGTGAGGTTTTATCAGCCGCAGACGAATTTACAAATCTGCATAATCGTCAGTTAATGATAGAATATATTTTACTGGGTAAAAAGGACGAAAATGGCGAAACGGTTCTATATAATTGTACACCCGATTTGGCAGGCGATTTATCAGATTTGTTGCGCGGTAAAAATGTGATGGTGAATTTAATTCCTTGGAATGCTGTTGATGAACGTGATTTTGCATCGCCATCTGGAAATGCGGTGCATCGTTTCCAGGATGTTTTGATTCAAAATGGTATTCACACAAGAATAAGACGGGAACGCGGAACAGATATTGGTTCGGCATGCGGTCAATTAAGATTAAATAACAACAAGGATAAACAAAAATGCAATTAAAATATATTACCTGTTCTGACCCGCGTGAATTCAACGATATAAACGATATTATAAAATTGGGGCAAATATCACCATTGGTTGAAATTGCGATTCAATCACACCCATCAAAAATGTCACCCGGTATGCCACGTTTCCAGTGGTTTGAAGAATTGGTTTTACGGGTTGCCTCTGATAAATCATCAAAAATAAATTTAGCAATGCATATAAACCGGGAATATTGTGATAGTATATGCCGTTTTGGTAAAATACCAACAGAAATAAAGCAGTTTTTTGATTTTACGTATGAAAACGGATCACCAATTATACAACGTATACAGTTAAATATGCCCGCAGACACCGCAAAAAAGGTGAATATACGTAAATTATCTGAATTAATTGCAGCGGATTCAAAACGTGAGTTTATTTTTCAATATAATGACGAAACGAAAACCGCTGTTCAAAATATGTATAAAATGGGAACTTGTTTTTCTGTGTTATACGATGCGTCTGGTGGGCGCGGTATGTCACCGGCTGCATGGCAAAAACCTGTGTTTGCGAATCGTTTTCAGGGGTATTCTGGCGGAATATCCCCAGCAAATGTTATTAAAAACCTTGATGATATCAATTCTGTGGTGTGGGCAAAGAAAAGGCCAATCTGGATTGATGCCGAAGGAAGATTGAAACAATATGACATGTTTAATATCGATTTGGCGCGTACCTATATAAACAACGCATTGGCATGGCAAAAAATACGATAAAATGCCACTTGTTTTAGTTTTGTTTTTTGTTTAGTATAACATTTGTTAAAAAGGGGGAAATAAATGCAGCAATCGTTATCAGAAAAAAGATTTTTAGGACCAATAATTTTGGCACTGGGGTTGTTTTTTGCCGGCCTTTTGCCGGGATATTTCTATTATAGTTCTAAATTTGACAACAATACTGTAACCGTTAAGGGACTGGCGGAACAGGATGTTGTATCGGATTTAGCAATTTGGAAAATCAAATTTGTCGCCACAGGAAATGATTTGGTTGCAACTAAATCAAGCATTGAACAGCAAACAAATGCGATTGTGGCTTTCTTGAAAGATAATGGTTTTGAAGATGCAGAAATTGAAAGTGGCCAATTAGAAACACATGATGTAATGGCGGATGCCTATCGTAGCGAGCCGGTAAATACCCGGTTCATTTTGACAAAAACAATGTTTTTGCGTTCAACCAAGGTAAACGATGTAGCATCCGCGTTTGCCAAGACGGGCGATTTGATAAACCAGGGTGTTGTTTTTGATAACGAATATATGTTCCCTGTATCATATATATTTACGGGTTTGAATGCTATCAAACCACAAATGTTGGAATTGGCAACGAAAAATGCACACGAAGCAGCATTGGAATTCGCCAAGAGTTCAAATAGTCATGTCGGTAAAATTCATAAGGCAAACCAGGGTGTATTTTCTATTTTGCCACGTGATGAAACAAATATGTCGGATGCATCGCAACAGATAAATAAAAAAGTTCGCGTTGTTTCAACCATAGAATATTATTTGGATTAATAAAACGCCCATTTGGGCGTTTTTAATTTTGTGCTAAGAAATTTTCCAACCAGTGGTTATCAATATTTAATTTTCTAACATCGCTGTTTGCTAATAAGCGCTTGTGCAATGGAATCGTTGTTTTGACCCCATCTATGATAAATTCGTCCAGTGCCCTATCGGCGCGCATGATGCACGCGGTGCGATTCTGGGCGTGTACAATTAATTTGGCAATCATAGAATCGTATGTTGGTGGAATTGTATATCCAGTATATGCCGCTGAATCAACACGTACACCCAATCCGCCCGATGGTGAATATTGCGTCAGTGTGCCTGGATTTGGAATAAATGTTTCAGGATCTTCGGCATTTATGCGAAATTCAATCGCGTGTCCATGTGGAATGACATTAGATTGGTCATATCCTAATTTTTCGCCAGCTGCGACACGAATTTGTTCGCGAACTAAATCTATGCCATATACCGCTTCTGTCACAGGATGTTCAACCTGCAGACGGGTATTCATTTCCAGAAAATAGAATTTACCATCTTCATACATAAATTCAAATGTCCCGACATTGCTGTATCCCATTTTCTTTGCGGCTGTTTTGCACGTTTCTATCATATCATCACGTTGTTTTTGGGTGAGTATCGCCGCAGGGCATTCTTCCATAACTTTCTGATTTTTGCGTTGCAAGGAACAATCACGTTCACCAAACACAACCACATTACCATGGTTGTCGCCTAAAATCTGAAATTCAATATGCCGTGGATGTAATAGCAGTTTCTCCATATACAATGTATCATCGCCAAAACCGGACTTTGCCTCACTCTTGGTCACTTGATATGCCTCTGCCATATCGTCTGGACACATTACTGGTCTTATTCCGCGCCCGCCACCGCCAGCAGCGGCCTTTAACATAACGGGATATCCAATTTTATTAGCCCATTTTAATGCATCGGGCAAACTCTTAATCGCGCCATCTGATCCTGGAACAACAGGCAAACCACATTTTATTGCTGTTTGTTTGGCATTAACCTTATCCCCCATACGTTCAATCATATCAGGACTTGGACCAATCCAAATAATACCATGTGATTCAACCTTGCGCGCAAAATCTGCGTTTTCAGACAGAAAACCATATCCAGGATGTATCGCATCTGCATTTGTTAACAGCGCAGCCGTTAAAATTGCAGATTCATTAAGATATGAATCGCGCGCAGGTGCAGGACCAATGCACACAGATTCATCAGCCAACTGTGCGTGCATAGCGTTTTTGTCCGCACTTGAATAAACGGCGACTGTGCGTATGCCCATATCCCTGCATGCGCGAATAATACGCAGTGCTATTTCACCACGATTAGCAATTAAAACTTTTTTTATTTTAGGCATTTTATTCTATAACAATTAATGGTTGTCCAAATTCAACTGCGGCACCATCAGAAACCAAAATTTCTTTAACAACACCGTTTTGTGTTGCTTTAATGGGGTTAAAGGTTTTCATGGCCTCAACCATGGCGACTGTATCACCCGCCGAAACTGTTGATCCAACCTGGACAAATGGTTTTGCGCCTGGTTCGGGGGCCAAATACACAACGCCAACCATTGGTGATGTTAATGCATTTGTATTATTGGTGTCTGCTGTTTTTTGCTGTGCTGCCGAAACAGTCATAGTGGGCATAGCAACAGTTTTTTCCTTAGACAAATGAATATGCTTACGATATACACCAAACAAGAACTGGCGTTCCAAATCCAATTCTGTTATTCCCATGTCATCCATAATCTTAGACATGTTTTCCACGGTTGCACGAAAAGATGTCATATAAAATCCTTTTTACGTTATATGTTTAAGGTAAATTTTACCCGAAAATCCCCCGATTGTCAAGGAACAGGGTCATATCCAAACCCACCACCCGGTCTGCAACGGAAAATACGATTTAATGCTAATTTTATCCCCTTTATAATGCCGTGTTTTTCTATTGCCTGTTTGGCATATTCACTGCATGTTGGGGTAAATCTGCACGCAGCACGCCCAGATATAAAAGGCGATATTCCACGCTGGTACAGAATAATCAATTTTATTACCAGTAAACTAAGCAAAGATTTATTTTTTGCCGCCATATTGTTTTTTCAAATATGCCAATGCTTTACGCATGGCCTCACGCCCATCGTCGCGCGTAGCGGTTAGTATTGCCGCCCGTGATATAAACACATAATCATATTCAGGCAGCATTAATTTATCGTTAAAACGTATCCAGTCACGCAGCAGGCGTTTCGCCCTATTACGATGAACGGCAAATTTAAACACCCGTTTTGTTACTTTCAGTCCATATCGTGGCGCCCCAGGTGTTTTTGTTGGAATCGTGCGAACAACAAAAAACGCACTCTTTGCCACAGGGCTATCCTCTGGCGCTAGGAAATCAGTATGTTTTTTTATTGTATCTCGCATAATACTAGCAATAATACCACAATATATCGTAATGCAAATAAAAAAGGTATTTTTAGGTGCATGGCACTTGCTTTTTTAGGTTTGGGGTTTTATAGTGGAAAAAACGATAATTTTTAGGGGCGAAAAATGTATAACTGGCTTATGAAATTTTTTTCAGCAGATATGGCAATTGATTTAGGAACGGCAAACACATTGATTTATGTCAAGGGGCGCGGAATTGTTTTGAATGAACCGTCTGTTGTTGCGGTTGCCGAAAACAGATTGTTGGGACGTAAGGAAATATTGGCCGTCGGAACAGAGGCGAAGCAAATGTTTGGCCGTACGCCTGGGACAATCAGCGCGGTGCGTCCATTGCGTGACGGTGTCATTGCTGATTTTGAAGTTGCCGAAGAAATGATAAAATATTTTATTCGCAAGGTTCATCGTCATAATCCTTTGGCGGCCCCATTAATTATTATTTGCGTTCCGTCCTGTGCAACCCAGGTGGAACGTCGTGCTATTCAAGAGGCAGCAGATGCCGCCGGTGCGCGCAAGGTTTATATTGTTGAAGAATCAACGGCTGCTGCAATTGGTGCGGGACTGCCTGTGGAAAAGCCGTTGGGTTCAATGGTTTTGGATATCGGTGGTGGTACGACAGAGGTTGCAGTTATGTCGCTGGGTGGAATTGTTTATTCAAATGCCGTCAGAACCGCCGGCGATCAAATGGATTTAGATATTATTGAATATGTTCGTAAGGCAAAAAATTTATTGATTGGGGAAAACACCGCCGAAGATATTAAAAAGAAAATTGGTTGTGCAATTGCGCCCAAGGATAAAGCAAACGAAATGTCAATGAAGATAAAGGGGCGCGATCTGCTTAGTGGGACACCACGTGAAACAATTGTGACCGAAACGGAAATTGCATCTGCGCTGGCACAAACGGTTTCCAAGATTGTAAATACCGTTCATTTGGCGTTGGAATCTACACCACCAGAATTATCTGCTGATATTGCAGATTTAGGTATTGCAATGACTGGAGGTGGTTCACTGTTGCGTGGGTTGGATTCTGCCATTCGTGCGGCAACCGGTCTGCCAGCGTTTTTGGTTGATAACCCACTTGCTTGTGTTGCTTGTGGTTCAGGCAAGATGTTGTCATCACTTGACAAGAATCAGCATATTTTGCAGACAATGTATTAAAAAAACGTCCGTTTGGACGTTTTTTTATTATTTACGCAGACCCAATTTTTTAATCAAATCTTCGTATTCAGCATCGCTATTCTTTTTGATGTATGCCAACAACTTTTTACGACGGTTAACCATCAACAACAAACCACGTTTAGAATGTTTGTCATTATGATTATCCTTCATATGTTGGGTCAAATTACGAATGCGTTCTGTTAAAACAGCAACCTGAGATGCGGCACTGCCACCATTATCTTTATCAGTTGTTTTATATGCTTTAATCAGTTCTGCTTTTTTTTCTTTTGTTACGGACATTTTTTATCCTTTATATTGTGCGCACTGGGCGCAATGTTTGATCTGATACATCGCCAATACCGATAAAAACACCATTGTTATATATTCTATATCGGCCATCACGCGATGCGGTTTTAATAAATCCACCATTTTTATACAAAACAGCATCTTTATTATCAAGATTCAGAACCGGAATGTCCCCCAGTCCAAAATCAATCGGCATCAGATATTTTTCCAATGCCCCCGTATTATTAACCAGATTTTCCAGAAAATCAAGTTTTACCGCGTTTTTTATATCAAAACCATTTGTTTTTACGCGTTTTATCATATCAACTGTGCCAAATGTCCCCAGTTTTCTAGCAATATCACGCCCCAAACTACGAACGTATGTTCCGCGTGTGCAACAAACCCTAAAATTATAAGATTTATCTTTAATGCCTAAAAATTCTAGTTTGTGTATAGTAATTTGTCTGGGGGGAATATTTGCGCTTTTCCCACCTCGCACAATATCGTATGCGCGTATTCCGTTGACATGGACAGATGAATATTGGGGTGGGGTTTGAAAAATATTGCCAATGAAATCAGGTAAAACGCGAACAATATCTTGTTCTGATGGGCTGTCGCCCCCCTGTTCTATTATCTTGCCGGTTATATCCAATGTATCAGTTTCAAAACCAAATTGAACAGAAAACAGATATTCTTTATTGCCGTCTGACAGGTCTTCAATAAAAGGAATCATTTTTGTTGCAGACCCAATGGCGATTGGCAGGACACCCGTTGCCATCGGATCAAGCGTTCCAATATGACCCGATTTTTTTTCGCCGAATAATCGTGCAACGCGCGAAGATGCGCTTCTGCTGAACAGACCACTCGCTTTATCCAAAATAATCCATCCGTTCATGCGCTTACCCAAATAAAGATAGTTGATCGCTATTTTTTGCCGTTGGTTTTGATTGCGGGGTGCCCGTCTCTAATCTGTTTAAAACCTCTGCTGCACGTTTAACAACACTATCTGGCATCCCCGCCATACGCGCAACGTGAATTCCGTATGAACGGTTTGCAACCCCTGGGATAATTTTATGCATAAATATAATTTCATTGTTGTGTTCGCGCACGTCAATTGTTAAACAGCACACATTTTGCAGACCCCTTAATGACGTTAATTCGTGATAATGTGTTGCAAACAACGTTCTTGCAGATAAATTGTTCATGTATTCTAAAACCGATTGGGCAATTGCCATGCCGTCATATGTTGCGGTTCCGCGCCCTATTTCGTCAAATATTATAAATGATTTATTTGTTGCGCGTTTCAAAATGTTTGCGGTTTCTGCCATTTCAACCATAAACGTAGATTGACCTGCGGCCAGATTATCTGATGCGCCAACACGACTGAATAATTGGTCGCAAATTCCGATTGTTGCACTTTGTGCCGGGACAAAAGACCCCAGGTGCGCCAATACAACAATTAACGCATTTTGACGCAAGTATGTTGATTTACCCGCCATGTTTGGTCCGGTCAATAACGCAATTGGTTTACCATTTAAATTACAATCATTTTTAACAAAGTTTTGTGCAGATGCTCGCAACACAAATTCAATAACAGGATGACGCCCACCAATAACATTAAAATCACATCCATCTGTGATGTTTGGTTGTGTCCAATCAAATTCACGTGCACACAATGCAAGTGCATACCAAACATCTAAATCCGCCAACATGTCGGCAGTATTTAATAAATCGTCTGAAATATTGCGTATATCATTGATAAATGATGTGATAATTTCGTTTTCAATTCCAGACGCTTTTTCTGATGCACTGCGGATATCATTATCCAAATCAATCAAGCGTGATGTTGTAAAACGCATATTACCAACCAATGTTTGCCGGTGGATAAAGCCCGATTCGGGCTGCATTAATGCGTCGGCCTTGGTGGCGGGAACCTCTATAAAATATCCCAATATGTTGTTATATTTAATTTTGAGTGTGTGCACATCTGTATCATTGGCATATTCTGCCTGTAATGCAGCAATTGTTTCCTGGGCACCGTGTGACAGGGAACGCATATTGTCCAATGCAACATCATATCCAGCCCGTATAACATTACCATCGCGGAAAAATGTGGGTAACGTATCCGCCAGGGCCAACTTCAATTTTATTGCAATATCATCATGTGTATTAATAGTTGAAAATTTATCAGCTAAATTTTTATTCAATGATGCAGATACTGACTTTACATTTGGCAATGCGCAAATAAAGTCGCGCACGTTTGCTAAATCACGTGGTGAGCCCCGTCCAGATAACAGGCGCGATAAACTGCGCCCAACATCCGGCAGCCCAGATAGTGTTTCAGAAACAACCCCGCGTACAGACGAATTTAATACCATGTGTGATATGTTTTCTTGTCTGTCATAAATTTCGTGTATATCCCCAGATAATGTGCGTAAATATTGTCTCAATTTGCGGGCGCCCGCAGATGTACGTGTTTTATCCAATACGTCTAACAAGCATCTGCCACCATCGTTAATCGGTGCATCTATTTCCAAACTGCGCCATGTCGCAGAATCAATTAACAGCTGTTTGCCCGATTTAAATGCGTGTGGGGTGCGAAATGTTACCGATGCGCCACGTTGCGTATTAAACAGGTATCCTGCAAGTAAAGATATCGCGTTATCTGGATTTTTGGCGTTGTCACAGACACCACCGAATACCTTGGCTACAATTTGATCAATGTCTGAACGGATATATAGTTTTTCAAACACAGCGGTCGTTTTAAAAACGTCACGCAACTGCATTATTGTTTCGTTTTCTGCATCAGATGCGGGATATATAACCTCTGCCGGTGATATTCTCACCAAATCGTCCAATACATCAGATGTTTTACCAATAAAAAATTCACCAGTTGAAATATCACATCCTGCAATATCAAACACATTATTGGGGATTGGTAAAACAGCAACCAGAAAATTGGAGTTTTTTGGTGATAACAAATTTTCATCTGTTAATGTTCCGGGTGTCAGAACGCGGATAATCTTTCTATCTATAAATTTGTGTCCCCGTTTTTTTGCTTCTTCTGGGGTTTCCATTTGCTCAACCAGGGCAACACAAAATCCATCACGCACCAATCTGCCGAAATAATTATCTGCGGCATGCCATGGTATTCCGCACATCGGTATATCCGCACCATCAGAATCCGCCCCGCGGTGCGTTAAAACCAAACCTAAGGTATTACTAATTGTTTTTGCATCATCAAAAAAGGCCTCGTAAAAATCACCCAAACGAAACAGCAACAATGCATCTGGATTTTCAGATTTCATATCCACATACTGTTGCATCACAGGACTTAATTTTGATTTTTCGGGCATAACTTATTCACTAACTTTCAGAGTTTCTATTTTTAATTCGGCTTCTTTTAATAATTGTTCACAATATGCCTTTAACTTAATTCCCTGTTCATACGCAGCGACCGAATCAGCCAATGCTAATTCCCCAGATTCCATTTTTTTTACCAATTCAGTTAGTTGTTTATATGCTTCTTCAAAAGATAGTTTTTTTTCGTTCATTTGTTTCCCTTAACTTCATGAATTTACGATACAACATGGTAATATCAAAAGCAACAAAAAACCGCCATAATGGCGGTTTTTATAAACCCATGTTTGTTTTCATTTTGGATAGGGTTGGTGTTGGTATGCCAATCATTGTTCCGCGTTCTATTAGTCCGTTTATTGCAAATACACCTTCCACCGTTCCTTGCATTTGTTCGCCACGTGCCAATGATGCACCGCCGGAACAATTCCTGCTGGTCATGGATGTCGCAGACAAAAACAAATCACCAATACCGCATAAATCGCTAAATGTGCGTAACTTAGCACCCATTTTTAAACCGATTTCTATAATTTCGTTCCATGCTTTGGTAAATATCAGCGCCCTTTCGTTTTCACCACTTGCGTTTACTGTGTTAAATCCAGCGATTAATGCAACCGCGTTTTTACCGATACCACATAATTGTGTGCCAATAATATCGTCTGTAAAGTTTAAATCTAAGTTTGCCAGTGCGATTTTTCCAACATTCTGAACAATCGCGTTTCCTGCCAGTGTGGATCCGGTTGGCAGACCAGATGCAACCTCTGCTGCGAATTGTGGGCCCGATAAAACGCCATAATTTATACAGTTTGGTAACACGTCCGCTAGGATTTCGGACATAAATTTGTTTGTTGTGCTTTCTGCACCTTTGGTACAAATGATAATCGGACAAGCGTTATAAAATTCCGCGGCTTTGCGCAGGGTTTCCCTGAAAAAAGCCGCCGGTGTAGCAATTAACCATAAATCCGCATCATGTAAATCTGATAATTCGCGTGTGATGCACAGGTTTATAGGCATAGTAACATTGTCAAATAATTTGCATTCGCCATCAAATGTCCATAATGTGACTGTGTTGCCGGCATTTGCTGATGATATTGCTAATGCTGTGCCCCATGCACCCGCACCTATGACACAGATTTTCATTTTATTTTCCTCAACTTCTTGTTTATATAAGGCACGACGACCATACCGTCATCAGATAAATCTATTGCGGTCAAATACGCATCTTTGGCCAGTTCAAATTCCCCTATTTCAACATACATATCACCCAAGTGTTCAAATAATGATGAACATGTTGTTGATACAGATGCAACATTTTCTACGATTTCTAGTGCAGCATCAATGCCTTCACGAACATATACAACCTGCCCCAAAGTATCCCAGGCAACGACATCTGTGGGGTGTTGAGTTATAACTTTCATTACGTATTCATATGCTGTTTCTATTTCCTGATTTGCTGCTGCCCATATTTTGGCCTGTAACAAAATAACATCTGCATCTATAAATGTATCAGATACACTATGTAAATCAGATTGGGCTTTCTTATAATCGCCAAACGTGAAATATATATTTGCCCTAATTTTAGTAAAAAACAACCTGCCCTTATCGCTCAGTTGTTTGTTACGTAACGCGCGGTTAATGGTTTTTATCGCGGCATGCTTATTACCATTTTGTATTTCATGCGCAACCAGTTGTTGCAGTGTTGGAACAAATAATGGATTATTTCTTACTGCAGTTTTTAGCTCGGATATGTCATGTTCCGAACGAATCGATTGAACGAATGGGTAAAATGGACTTTGCTTATCTATCTTGTTAAATTCGTTCATATAATTTCCATGTGTGTTATACAGGTATTGACCAATATAATATGTGTTCGCATCTTTGTTTGTGTTCGGCGCGATAATATTTGCAAACTGTAACATAACCAGTGCCAAATCCGAATGCATCATAATTTTAGTGTGTGACACAGTTTGCAATAAACTAAACGCCAGTTGTTTTTTATATCCTGCGTATTCAGACCAATCTGGAACATAATCATAATCAGTTAAATACATTCCCCCAGGCATATTGATAAATTCTGTGCGTAAATTTTTTGCTTCTTCATCCATATTATTGTGCGTATAAAACGACATCACATACAAATAATCATTAATGTTCATAAATTCTGGAGCCACAGATTTAAATTCTTTTGCTGCCTTGGGTGTATCGCCCTGCTCTGCATAAATTTGACCGCGTACAAAAGATTTCCACGCGGGTGCAGTGGCCAATTCATCTATAAATTTCAATGTTTTTGTTTTTCTATCCGTTGCTATCCCTGCCCAAATTTTGATTGGTGCCATCAGTGCCGCAGAATCTTTTTCATGCCTTGTGCGCACATCGTCCCACGAATCGTTTATCACCAGATATGCATCGTAAATAATTTTAGCAGGTGCGGTCTTGTCGTTTTTTAATTCGGAAACATTTTCCGGCAATTTACCGGCAAGAAATTCTGACAGTATATGTAAGGTTGAAACGTTTTTATAATCAATATCCGACAGATCGGTAACGAATTTAGATGCAGATTCAAAATCGTTAACGTAAACAGCATGCTGTGCCGCTAGGAATGATCCGTATTTATTAGATTCTGGTTTTTGTGTTTGCCAATCGTTTGGTAATAAACATATCGTTGTAATGGTTGCAACAACCAGAATTGTTCCTATAAATAAACTTTCTACTTTTTTCATGATTTTCTTATGTTACAATAAGATTTATGAATAATAAAGTTAAATTTGATTTATATGCAAATCTGTTGCGCGATTGGTCAAAACGTATGAATTTGGTGGCCCCCAGTACGCTGGGTGATATTGAAAACCGTCATTTTGCCGATTCGGCACAGTTGGCGAATGTTCTGCCACGTGATGTTAATGTGGTTGATTTGGGCAGTGGTGCGGGGTTCCCTGGTGTCGTTTTGGCAATTATGGGGTGGAATGTGACGTGTATAGAATCTATTGGTAAAAAGGCACAGTTCTTGATGGCTGTAAAAGAGGCACTAAAACTGGACAATTTGATGGTTTATCATGGCAGGGTAGAAGATTTTGTTAAACAAACGAAATTAAATAAAAATTCGTGTATTTTTACTGCACGTGCATTTGCACCATTGATTAAAATTTTAGATTATGTGTATAGACAAAAATGCCGGCTTTTTTTACTAAAAGGCCGGGATGTTGAAAGAGAAATTTTGGTGGCCAAAGAAAAATACGATTTTGATTATCGCTTAATTCCATCTAAAACTGGCGATGGGTATATTTTAATCATATAAAATACCGGTGATTTCATGTGAAATAACACATAGTGTGTTGAAAATACTGTGTTTTATTTCCTTCTTTCTTTTGTGTGCATTTTTCGGCAAAATACCGGAAAATATGTTTTGTTGGTTTTGTAGTTTGGTATTTCATGTGAAATAATGTGTAATTTGTTGATTTTAGTTTGTTTTTGTTGCTTTAAATACGTCTTGACCTGTTTGCGTTGGTTGTTATATAGTGTGTGTTATAAAGGATGAAATAGTGGCAGTAGTAATTTCTTTTGCGAATCAAAAGGGTGGTGTTGGGAAAACCACAACGGCTATTAACATAGGAACATCGTTAGCGGCGATAAAAAAACGTGTTTTATTGATAGATTTAGATCCCCAGGGTAATGCGGGAACGGGTCTTGGGTTCGTTCGTGCAAATCATCAACAAAGTGTATATGGTGTGATAATGGGGATTGCAAATATTTCTGATAATGTTTTGACGACAGCTGTCCCTAATTTACATTTGTTGCCGTCCAGTTTGGCACTTGCCGGGGCAGAAGTTGATTTGTTGGATATGGATAATCGTGAATATCGGTTGCGTGATGCGTTGAATTCTGTAAGCGAATTTTACGATTATATTTTGATTGATTGTCCGCCTGCGTTGGGGTATTTGACGTTAAACGCGTTAAACGCATCTGATTATGTTGTTATTCCATTACAGTGTGAATTCTTTGCATTAGAGGGTATTAGGCAATTAACAACTTCGGTGGGCGAAGTGAAAAAGAAATGGAATCCTAAGTTGGAAATATTGGGTGTTTTACTTACAATGTATGATAAGCGGTATGGGCAGACGCGTGATGTTGAGGATGATGTTCGTAGGGTTTTTGGTGATAAAGTGTTTAAAACTGTTGTGCCGCGTAATGTCCGTGTATCCGAAGCACCTAGTCATGGTAAGCCGGCGTTGTTTTATGATTTTAAATCATCTGGGGCCCAGGCGTACTTACGTGTGGCAACAGAAATAGTGAACAGATTAGAGCAGGGGGGACAACAATAATGTCAAAATTTGGTTTGGGTCGCGGTTTGGAAGAAATAACCGCAGAAATGGGAACAATTCCTGATATATCTATTTTAACGGGGGCTGAACGTGTTGTGGTTAAGCAGATACCATTATCACAAATTGGTATAAATACTGATCAGCCACGCAAGGTGTTTGATAATGATAAATTGGCAGAACTGGCGGAATCAATTCGGGAAAAGGGCGTTTTGCAACCCATTTTGTTGCGCAGTGTGAAAAATAAACCATATTTATATGAAATTGTTGCGGGGGAACGCCGGTATCGTGCATCTAAAATGGCGGGGTTAGCAGAGGTACCTGCGCTGGTTAAAGATTTAAACGATGCAACGTCAATGGAAATAGCGCTTATTGAAAATGTTCAGCGTGAAAACCTGAATCCGATTGAAGAGGCACTTGGTTACCAAAATTTGATAGATAAATGCGATTATACAATAGAAGATGTTGCACGTTTAATCGGTAAGTCGGTCAGTTTTATCAGGAATTCTATACGTTTAATTGGATTGCCCGATTCGGTAAAATCTTTGGTTAGTGCCGGCAATTTATCGGCATCGCATGCAAGAACTTTGTTGGGTGCTGATAACCCGGAAAAAATGGCGCAAGAAATTATAAACGGCAAATTGTCTGTGGCAGACACACAAAAAAAAGTCAAAATTTCCGGCAAAAACGGCAAAAAAGCCGGATCGGAATTGGGAGCAGACGTCGTAAAACGCATAGAGTTAGAAATAAAAAAAGCATTAGACGTTCCGGTCAAATTGGTTGAACATCGTGGCGGGGCAGGGCAAATTGTTTTGTCATTTGCCACAAGACCCCAGTTATACGATTTGGTGGATAAGTTGACAAAATAAAAAAACACCGGCAAAATGCCGGTGAATTTTTATCAAACAACAATTATTTAACAGTTGTTGTTGCGTTACGATTCCATTTCCATACGGATTCACCCGAACCTTTAACCAAAGGACGTTCTTTACCATAAGAAATGGTGGAAATACGTTTCGCGTTAATTCCATCATTAACTAGAACTTTCTTTGCTGCGTTCGCACGACGTGCGCCCAAAGCCAAGTTGTATTCCGTTGAACCACGTTCGTCGCAATTACCAGCAATCTGGATTTTAACATCTTCGTGGTGTTTCATATACAAAGATTGACCCAACAAGTTATTGTTCGCTTCCTTAGAGATTTCGGAAGAATTGAAATCAAAGAAAACGCGTTGTTCGTTCAAATCAGCAGGTTCCACAACCGATCCGCAGCATGCAGCCAACAAACCAGCTGTACCAGCCAACAAAGCAAATTTTGTTATTTTCATGAAAATACTCCCTTGAGTTTTTGTTGCTCAGTTGCTATTTTATAACAAAAATATGGTAAAAGCAAGGAAAAATGAATTCTTCTAAAAATAGTTTGATAGATTTGGATTTATCGGGGGTTAAATGGGAAATATCTGATACCCCAGCGGTAATGCGCTTAAATGATATGCGTCCATGTGCAACAAAACAAACACGGACAGCAACGACAATGGTTGTCCCGCCGATTGTGCCGGTAAAACCAATTTCAATTGAAACTGCGGTGTCTATGGCAGCGCGTCCGGCGGATTTAAACGCTTTGATTCGCCTAATAGGCGAATTTAATCATCCATTACGTGGCGGGGCCACAAATGTTGTACTGCCGCATTTAGCACAAAATCCAAACGGTGTGTTGATAATAACAGATATTCCTGGATCAGATGATGATGCCACGGGAAATGTTTTGTCTGGGCCAGCTGGGGCATTGTTGGATAAAATGCTGGCGGCAATTAATATGGGTCGTGAATATGTATCTATTTGTCCACTATTGTTTTGGCGTACCCCTGGTGGACGCAGTGCAACCCGTATTGAACTTGATTTATCACGACCCTTTGTTAATCGTTTAATAGAATTTGTTAATCCGAACGTTATTTTAACTTTGGGTGATTTGGCGGCGATGGAAATAGGGGGAATTAATTTATCGCATGCGCATGGTACAGTTGCAGAAATGGCGGGTGATATTAAAATTGTCCCAATATATCACCCAAATTATGTTTTATTAAAACCCGAAACAAAACGTGATGTTTGGAATGCGTTACAGGAAATGCAAAATTTGTTGAAAATCCAATAAAAATAAATAATAATATCTTACAGGTATTACAAAGGAGCCTACAATTAAACAAGCATTTAATCGTGATAATAGGCACGATAACGGTCCGCGTATAAATGAACGGATATTCGCTAAAACAGTCCAGGTAATTAGCAGTGATGGACAAAATCTGGGGATTATGCCGATTGCAGATGCATTAAATACTGCATCGGATATGGGGCTGGATTTGGTTGAAATTAACAATTCTAATGCCGTTCCAATTGTTAAAATCATGGATTACGGTAAATTCAAATATGAACAGAAAAAACATGCATCTGAGGCAAAAAAGAACCAAAAAACCACAGAGTTACGTGAAGTTTGGATAAAACCTTTTATTGAGGGAAATGATTTAAATATAAAAATGAAAAAGGTTTTTGAATTTTTGGAATCTGGGAACAAGGTAAAGATTACCGTTATGACCAAGGGTTCTAAAAAAGTTTTAGCGCGTGGCAAGGATGCGGTTCCTGAATTATTCGCACGTATCGTTGAAATCATTGGTGACAAGGGAACGATAGAATCAAAATCTAAACCAGACGAAAGAACTAAATCTATGGTTATTGCACCAACAAAATAAAAAAAATACACCCACCTTTTTGGTGGGTGCTTTTTTATAACAAGGTTTTATTAGAAACCTTTTGGCGTTGTCATTTTGATGCTAGATACTTTCTTGTTTAATGCTGATACGACTTCGTTTGTAATATCCAAATTTTTAACCGCTGGATTTGTACGTGCAAAACGGCCGTCAACAACCAAAGACAGATTTTTCTTTTTGATGATGCCTTCAATTACAGGATCAAGGTGTTTTGATTGAATTTCCGCCAATGCCTTCTGGTATGAGGCTTCAATGCTTTGTGCACGTTCGGTTAAATCGCGTTGCAAATCATTAACGCGTTTTTGATAGTCAACAACACGTCTTTGCAATGCTTCCTGTGACAGAGCGCCCTGTGATTTTTCAATTTCTGTTTTTTCTTTTTCTAGTTTTTTCTGTTGTGATGTTAAATCGTCACGCAACTTTTTTTCAAATGTTTCACGTTGCTTACGCAAAGATTCCAACGCCTTGGCTTCGGTTTGTATTGCATCCATACGAACAACCGCTATGCGTAAATCTGCGCCAGTGACGGCATCTTTGGATACTTCTGATATTGCGGTATCAACGCTAACTGTGCGGTGAGATATTGAATATATGCCCCACGCGCCAAGGATTGCAACAATCAAAACAATTGCGGCAATAATACCAGTTTTTTTGTATTTAACGATTATTTCATTGATTTGTTCTTTTTTTATTTTAGCCATTTTTCCATCCTTTTTGATTAATTGGTTGGGCTAAGTATAGCAATATAATTTATAAAAGTAAAACAGAAATCTGTGTTTTTTAGCGGGCAGGGCTAATACGAATTTCAACCCTGCGATTCGTTAAACGACCAATATCATCTTGTGCTGCGATGGGTCGTGATGCCCCACGTCCGACAATAAACATCCGTGCGGGTAATATATCATGTTGCGCCAGGTAAACCCCAACGCGCTGCGCCATATCCATAGATAATGTATTCGCCGCAGCAGAATTACGCATGGCGTCTGTATATCCAGCAATTTCAATGAATGTTGCGTTGTATTTTTTCAATATTGCAGATATTGTTTTTAGTGTGTCATCACCTGTTTCAGATATGTCGGGTGCATTCAGTTCCATAATGGCATCGCGTACCAAAATAACCACAACATCAGATCCGGCGCGTTGAACTGATATTCCGGGCTTTCGCAAGGCGTCATACAACTCATATTCCAACTTTGACATATATGCGACGTTTATTGCGTTATCACTAAGTGGTTGGTTTTTGCCAAAATCTGATGTGACAGATTTGATAATATTATCATCAATTACCTGGCCACCAGCACCGACATATACAGGTCGTTTAGCCATGCGGGATACTTCGTTCATGTCTGTAAAAGATGCCCCACGCAGATATGTTCCCCATGCTTCATGTGCAGGGCTGTGATATTCGGCACATCCGCATAATAAAATTGGCAAAATAATGTATCTAAATTTCATTATTCAACAATAAATGATATTTGGTTCGTATCTGATGAAAAACAATGTTGTATAATTTCTGTGTCAAAACCATTAATTACCACAGATTTTGCCCATGTAAGCACGGTGTTGGCAAAATATGCACATTCACTATTTGTAAGACCGTTTAGATTTATAGAAAATGTTTTGCCATCTATGCTGGGACTAATTGACCAGTTGTCATCACCCAATGGGGCCTTGTCAGATTGCAGGGCGCCCGCCTTTATCAAATAATCAATAGATACACCATCGTACGTTTCGTGTTGCCCAAGCAGGATTTTTGTATCGTTTGCGATATCCTGCATTTTATTAGCCGCAATAACGCGAATTTGGTTTGAACGAACTGATTGGTATGTTGCAATAACGCCCGCAGTCATTGCCAAACCAATGGCCAACACACCAACAACTTCAATCAATGAACGCCCAGATTCTGTTTTCATATTTAATCCTTTGTTTTATTTTGACACATCAACAACTTCTGCATCTGTGAACAGGTTCATTGCGCTAGCCACCAAGGGGTCTGCTTCCAGTTCTTGCTGTGTTTTTTCTGTTTGTGTTTTGACATGGCAAGATTCCGTTGCGGCATTCAATTTCCATGTTTTTCCAGTGTATTTTTCCAACCATGCAGATAGTTTGTGTGGAAAATCAGCATTGCCACCACGATCAAAATACGTTATTTTGCCATCAGTAATTTCACATATTTCTATATTGGCCATATAATAAGCATATAAAATTATTTCTTTAGCTGCCTGCATAGCGGCACCTAATTCATCAATGGTGCTTATTTTTTTTGTAGTGCTTTGTGTGATTGGTGTTGGCTTTGCTGGCTGTGATGCGACCCCACCAGATTTTAAAATTTCCTGAACAGATGGTAAATCGGCAATATGCATCATACGCACAATTAGCATGTCAAAGCATTGTTTTTGATTTCCTGCGGCCTGCATTTCAGGCATAGAAGCGACCATGACCTGCCACAAACGCGACAAAGTATTCAATGTTACATGTGAATCCATCTGGATTATTTTTTCGCGTTGTTCCGCGGTATATGGGGAATTACCGGCATCGCCAATAGACAGGGCAGGGTGCATACGTGTTGCCCAATGTGTTAATTCCATTATGTCGCCCAACAACATTGTCAGGTCGGCACCGTTTGTATAAATTTGATCAGCCATAGCAAGGGCGGCACCCGTGTCCCCAGAAAGTATTGTTTTCATAAACCCAACAACAACCCCACGATCAGCACGTTTTAGCATATCCAGAACCGCCTGTTCATCAACGTGACCACCTGTTTGTGCAATTGCTTGATCTAATAAAGATAACCCATCACGAACAGACCCATCGGCCGCACGTGCAATCATTTCGTTTGCACTGTCCGATAATTCTATTTTTTCCTGTGTTGCAATCCAGGCAAAATGTTTTTTTAATACTTCAACAGGAACACGTGCCAAATCAAATCGTTGGCAGCGCGATAATATTGTCACAGGAACCTTGCGAATTTCAGTTGTTGCCAATATAAAAATAACGTGTGCAGGGGGTTCTTCCAGTGTTTTTAACAGTGCATTAAACGCAGCGGTGGATAACATGTGGACTTCGTCAATAATATAAACCTTATAACGACCGTTGGTTGGACGATACTGTGATGCGTCCAGAATGTCGCGTATATTATCAACACCTGTATGTGATGCAGCGTCAATTTCAATAACATCAATGTGTTGTCCTGCGGCAATCGCACGACAATTTTCACAAACACCACATGGGGTTGCCGTTGGGCCATCAGACGACAAACAATTTAATGCCTTGGCTAAAATACGTGCAGTGCTGGTTTTCCCAGTTCCGCGAATTCCTGTAAAAACATAGGCGTGGGCAATACGTCCAGTTTTAATTGCAGTTGTTAATGTTTTTACCAAAACATCCTGTCCAATTAAAGTTGTAAAATCTTGACTGCGGTATTTTCTTGCCAGAACAGTATAGTCATTATCCATTGATTCTTCCTTTTGCCATCAGCATAGCAAAGTAATGTGAAATTTCAATAAAAAAGCGCACCAGACGATGCGCTAAAATTTACTTTAAATTCTGAATAAAATCAGGGAACCCTAGGTCTTCTTCTTCGTTGTTATCACCGGGTTCGGATGCATCAGGTGCATCTGGAATAATATCTTCGGCTGGCGTTTTATCCTTAGGGTCGCGTGTTGAATCAATCTTGCTTTGTTCTTCGTTGACAATACGGCAATAATGCTCTGCGGCTTGCAGCAAGCGTTCACGTTCAACTTCATCATTTGTCTGACGTGCCATGTCAATATATTGTTTTCGTTTTTGGCGCCATTTGTGACACCGTTGTATCATCATACCTACGTTGGATGTTTGTTTTTTTGTTGCCATAATATTTTCTTTTAATTTTAATTTGAAGGAAATCATGCGTTGTGCAAACTATTAACCTTTGCCAACGCTTTCAATTCTAGAATATATCAAAACCATTTGCAATATTTTTTTTCAATTGCTAATCTTTTGTACGTAGGGGGGGATTTTGCATAAACAAAGTGGTAATTTTTTATTACAAGCATTGTTGGCATTAACGGTAATGTTTGCGTTTATCCCTATGGTTGTTGGGCGCATATCATCGCGTGATTTGGATGCCAAGATGTATGCCACAACCAACCAGATAGAAATATTTCAAACAGTTGCACGTATATATGTTCGTGAAAATGCGGATGGGTTATCGTATGGTCAGACAATTTTGTCGGGTAATGCGTTGATTGATGCTCTTGAACCTTATGGGTTGCCGATTGGTTTTAGGTCGCGTACAGCATTGGATCAGGATGTTCGGGTGATTGTTGATAAATCACCAACGGATATAATCGCAGGTATAGAAATTATTGGTGGTAAAACGTCTGAACTAGATAATGCTGAATTGGCTAGGCGTATTGGTTTTTATGCAACAACTATTGATAATGGCGTATATGTTGGTGTGGTTTTATCAGATTCGTATTCTGATGTGGTTCGTCGTAATGAAACAAATCTAACGAATAGTCGTTTCTTGAATGATTTAGATATGGGTGATAATTCGTTGTCTGGTGCGGTCAGTGTTTCGGGACATAACGGGGTTTTTGAAACGGGTCAGTTTGATAACATCAGTATTTCTGGAATTGAAACAGACCGAAAAATAAAAAATACAATTAAAACAATAATTACAGATAAAACTGTTTTTCAATCCAGGACGGGTGAAACGGCACTAACTTTGACACGTGGAACGTTGTCGGCAAAAAATGTAACAACACGAACTATTGCTGAATATGGCGATACAGGCAATTTAACCGCCAGGGTTGCTGGGGTATATGATTTTTCTATGACTGCGGGGCGGACAGGATTTACTGGACCACTAGATTGGTCTGTGCACGGCAGTTTGATATCAGATCGTATAAATTTTTCAGTTGAACGTTTAGACATAAGTTCATATTTAAATGCGGCAAGTGGTCAAGATGTTTATATTGATTCTTCGTCATCAGAATTAACATATTCGTCAAACAGCGGTATTGATACTGGAACAATATTTGCATCAAATATTACGTTGCGAGATCAGACGTCTGGGGGAATAAATCTGGGGGCGTCGGGTGGAATAATTGTTGATGTCCGCCCTGCGGGAACATCTGTGTTGCCGGATGTTTATATTGAATCAATCAATAATGATGATATTGAAATTCTTGCGGATCCTGCTGGTGCTGATGCACAAACAGAAACGTGCAAATCTATAATTTCAGATTTGGGAAAAACATATAATTCACATTCACTGGCACAAAAAATTATATGCGAATATGTTTTTTGGCAACGCCTGGAAAAACGTATAGATATAAAACAATGTATGTTAAGTGGTGGAAATGGTTGTATGTAAAATAAAATCTTTTAAAGATGATTTGTGTGGCGCCAGTATAATAGAGGTCGTGCTGGCGATGGCTATTGTTGGCCTGGCAACACCGTTTATATATAACCAGATTGCGCGTGTTAATCAAGAACTACGCTATGTGTCCGCAGCGAATAAAATCGTATCTGTGCGTAATGGTGTTCTGAATTTAATTAGAATAAATCAGGGGGATTGGCCTGATGTTGCACAAATTGAATTAACAGACGAAGAGTTGGGGTCAATATCGTCAAACGTATCATCTGGGTTTATAGATAAATATGCTGTGTCTGGCGCAACGGTTACAGATGCATATTTAGCTTTTGATATGGCAGACAATGTCTTGGAAGCAAATAAAATTGCAGAAAAAATAGGTTATGATGCAGCGGTGGTTGGTCCTGATGGCATAGCGCATGGCCAGGATTGGGCGGTTGGTGCACCTAATTTTATTGAAGGTCAAATCATATATAAAATATCACGTGATTTATCGGGTCAGGATAGATCTAAATATTTACATCGTGGGTCGTCTGGGGATGAACATTTAAATCAGATGCAACGTGATTTGGATATGGGGGGTAATGAAATTTCAGATGTGGGCAGTGTTATTGCTAATTCTGCAAAAATACAGAATACAAATGTGACATTTGTTGATATAGAAGATTTATATTCTAATTCGGTATACTTTTCATCGGGCGCAAATATGGATGGTGCAAATGTTAATATCAATTCGTTGCGCGTCACAGGTGATACGACTGGGTTTAAAAATATTGTTGCAGATACATTTAATAATAAGGGTCACACAACGACGGGTCGTATAATAACAGACAAGGCAACGATTAATAATAAAATAGATGTGTCAAAAGATTTTGTGTTAAAATCTGACAGTGTTCGCACTATTAGTGGTTTTACAGTGATGTCTGCAAATTCTGCGTTTGTTCCGTTTGTTTCAACAGACGAGATGATTTTTTATAATAATTACGGTTTAACGGTCACAGGTGAATTGTTGTTGTCCAGTAATGCGCCATTAAGGATTGGAAATTGGTCGTTCCCATCAAATAATTTACCAACGTTTCGTCAGTTTACATTAAGTCGTGCAAATATCAATCCTGCACCAACGTCACGTGAGTTTCCTGCGATGTATAACAGTGCATGGCAAACAATCAGCCCAGAGGATCAAGTAATTCAATGATGTGTTGTGATAACTTTTTTTCGGATAATAAATCGCATGGCGGAATTTTGGCCGAATTGTTATTGAGTGTTGCGCTGGCAATGATGGCGATTCCGTTCGTATTTAAGTATCAACAGGATGCATTAACGCGTGCTGAAAATATTGAAATAACCAACAGCATGAAGAAAATTCAAACTGCGCTTGAACGGTATATATCTATGAATCGTGAAAATCTGCTTAAAACAGTTGGTAAAAATATTACACGTTTGGAAATGTCTGATTTGGAACCTTACGGTGTAGATGCAGGTGTCATAGAAGACGAGCAGGATAAATATCAATTAAGAATCTTGAAATCATTGGATTCTAATGGCCAGGCAACATTGCAAGGCATAGTTGTTTATTCTGATTCAGATATAACACCGCTGCGTACACGCCAGTTGGTTTCAATGGATCATAGTATGGGGTTTGTGGACGGGACGCGTGCGTATGGAGCATATGGTGTGTGGCGTACAGACACGGTTGATTTGGGAATTTCTGGTACAGATGGTATTATTCAAACAACCCCAGTAAAACGTGATAATGCATTATATTTATGGCGAATTCCATCCTCAGATGCCCAGGATGCAACAATGTTATCATCACTCAGTTTGGGTGAACACGATTTAGTGAACGTAAAGTTTTTGGATGTATCTTCATTGTATTTGGATGAAAATTTAACTGTTGGAACGGCTGCGGCTAACCAAACGGTTTTTGAAAATCGTACAAACATAGATACTTCTTATACAACAGATTTAGCAACTGTTTTTGGAACAATGTCATCTGATTCGCGTGGAATGAATGTCAGTAATACATTGCTTGTTAATGATATTGCTAAATTTTCCAGTTTTACTACGGATGATTTATATGTTTCTAATTTAACGTTATCTGGTTTTTCACTTAATTCAACGAACGAAATCGCAACCATCAGAATCAGTGACCGATTGGATATGACATACGGCCGTATAAACGCATTGCATGTGACGGTTGGGTTTGCTGGTTCTATAACCCCACGTTTGGTTGTCAGAAATAAAATTCAAGATTCAGCTGATCCGAACTATTATTGGGATGCCACTGCGTCGGTTGCTAATTTTGTAGATTTATCAATTCCTGGTCTGAACGATATGGCGACCAAGGTCGTATCAAGTGAACGTGATACTGCGACATTTGCTGGGAAAACATTTTCAGCGATTACGACAAACAAAAATTCAACTGTTGGGGATTTTCTGTCTGGTCTGGCAGAAATTGAATCGCGCGTTCGTGCAAAATATAACATGTTGAATTTAGAATAATTTGTGATATAGGTAATAATATGAAAATAAAATGTGATTTTTGTAAAACAGAATATTCCGTTGATCGGATTCCGTCAACCCCAGTTCGTTGTGCAATATGCGGTCATTGTTGGGTTGCCCAAACCCCATCACGCAGAAACAATTTTTTTGTGTTTGTTGCTGCGTTGTGTGCGTTATTGTCTGCAATTATATTTACGGTTGTTGTTATTACGCATTATAATACGACCCATCGGAACCTGAATCCGTTAATTGCTACAATAACGGCTAGCGAGATTGTCGCCGACAATTCGGGTGTTTCGCATTTCAAGGTTCATGGGACCGTTCGTAACCAATCGGCTGAGATATATGGTGTTCCTGATTTACAGATTGTTTCATATGATGCAGACGGGAATGTTTTATATAGGCAACGCTTTGCACCATCTGGCACATTGATAGAAGGGGGGGCGTTGATTAACTTTACGCACACATTATCTGATCCGTCTGCGGGTGTGAAAAAAATATCGGCTGAATTGATAGGAATTGAAAAATGAAGAAATTATTTGCTTTTTGTTTGTGCGCATTGTTGACATCCATCGCCTTTGGTGCAGGCGAAATTATGCCTAGGGTCAGCGTTTTTTCAACTACGGTTGATTGGGCGGCGGTAACAGGATTGTCACTGCATCAATATAGCGGACATTTTGTTGGTAAAAACAAGGTCTTGGTAAAGGATGGTTTGGTATTATATTACCTGGATTCGTTCCCATGCTATGGTGAATCGGACAGTGTTCGTGTTTGGATTGATAAAAATGGTAAAACAGACAATCATTTGCGTATTGTCTGTGTTCATGAGCCAACAGAAATAAAATTTGCGTGGCGTAATGCCGAACGTAACGCGACCCAGAATACGACAACGGGTTTGCTGGAATGCCCGGTCAATACGGTTGGTCGTGAATTCAATATTGATTTATCTGAATGCAAGGTTGATAAAGATTGGCAAGAGTATAAGTAATGCAACGTGAATTTGTTGTGTCGGCGGATGATGCAGGCACACGTCTTGATAGGTTTTTATCGGCAATGATGCCTGAATTTTCGCGCAGCGAGGTTCAGCGTTTTACTGTGACCCGTAATGGTAATCCTGTAAAGTTTTCAGAACGTATTCATGAATCTGATAAATATGTTGTTGTAATTCCGGACACTAATCCAGCATCTGTTGCCTATGATAATGTATCCCAGGATTTTGACCTGGATATTTTATATGAAGACGATGATATTATCGTTATCAACAAACCGCGTGGTGTGGTTATGTATCCATCGGCGGGGAACAAGACCGGAACATTGGTTCAAAATATTTTATCGCACACTCATTTGTCTGCCTTGGGTGGGGATGTTCGTCCGGGTGTTGTTCATCGTTTGGACAAGGACACCAGTGGTGTAATGGTCTTTGCAAAATCAGATGCGGCATTTCGTGGTTTGGTTAAAACATTTATGTCGCATGATTTGACGCGAAAATATATTGCTTTTGCGTGGGGGGTGCCTAATTGGGAATCTGCAACGATAACGGGCAATATTGCGCGTTCGTCACGCAATCGGCAAAAAATGACAATGGTTAAAACTGGGGGCAAGCCCGCCACGACCGAGGTTGCAGTTGTAAATTCCTGGACGCGTGCTGGTGTTACAGAATTTAGATGCAATTTATTAACAGGGCGCACGCATCAGATACGTGTTCATTTGTCTGTGCATGGTTTTCCTGTTTTATGTGATGGTGTTTACGGACGTGGTGCAACGCGTTTGGGGTCGGTTAAGAATCCAGATTTGTTGGATTTCTTGAAAACGCATAATGGCCAGATGTTGCATGCCGAAGTGTTGGAGTTTGCGCATCCTGTGACAGGTAACCCAATGCGTTTCAAGGCGCATTTGCCATCTGATATGCAAGAGTTAAAATACATTTTAGATTGTGATTAATTTTTGTTTTTTTGGGTTGGTGAAACCCATTTTTTGTGTTGTTTAAATTTCCATTTATGATATAATAAATTAAAAAAGATAAGGGGAAAGAGATGGCTTTTCTAAAAAATACAGTTAGTTTGTTGGCGGTTTTTTGCGTTATTCCAGGGGCGTTTGGTGCGACATCGCGTGTTGGTGTTGTGACAACAAATGCGGCGCGTATGCCAACGCTTAGTGCATATTTGACAAATGTTGCTGCAACAACTACGACAACAACTGCATCGTCACTGCTTGCAAATGCGGAATGCATTGACGCGTACACGTCTTGTTTAAAGTCAGAGGATGTATGTGGTCTGGACATGGAAGAATGCACAACAAACGTTTTATTCCATGGGAAAATGCCATTATGTTTCAGCACGTTATATCAATGTCAATCTGCAGGTATTTCCAGTTTGTTTGGTACATCCAGTATTGATGCGTTGTCAAACGTTTCAACCAAGAATGCCGCAGGTGAGGTGACACGTTATACGTACCCAACTGATGGTAGTGTTTTGGGTCAAATGATAATCGGTGCGAAAATTTCTAATTCTTTCAAAGATACCGGAACGTGTGTAAAAAAATATAAATCATGTTTGAACAAGGATACGGTCTGTGGCGAAGATTTTGAATTATGCACAGATGCAAATTCGTTCAAGAAACAGGCGGTATATTGCGATGGCACATTGGCGCGTTGCGATGCGGCATCGGTTGCACAGTTGTTTGGTAAAAATCAAACAACGCGTCCGGTTGGGTCATATGGAACAGGTACTGTGGCACAATGGGTTGCTGATGGTGCTGATTTGGCGGCGGCAAACGCTGTAAATACCTGTTACAAGGTTATTGATAACTGTTTCTTGTCTGCGTGTAATGCAAATCCATATCGTTGTGTTGAAGGTACAGATTTGTCCATTATATCAAATGCTGATTTGATTGGTGCTGGGGCGGATAATGATTTGTCAACATCATCTAATTCAATTGAATATGTTTATGGTGATAATGGGGTTATGGTTGGAACCAAGAGTACGGCTGCCAACATAAAAAAATATTTCAAAACGGCATGTATGGATACTATTGGTGCAAACAAGTATTGCTATATGACATTTATGGAAAAAACACCGTCTCAAAAGGCGTTGGCTGACGTTGACGAACAGGAAGAAGTATTTAGCGAGGCATATAGTAATCGTAAAACTTATATCAATTCTAAATTGAATGATATGGTGACTAAGTTTGATAAAAAGGCCAAGGATGCGTGCAAGGATACAATTACAAATTGTGCGATGCGTACATGTGGTGGCGGTATTGGTGCGGCATGTTATACCCAGGTTTTGGGTTCTTCGGGTACCAAATCTATCAATTTAAACAATGCAACATATAAGCCATATGATGCGATTTCAACAGGGTGCAGTGCGGTTGTAAATAACGATCCGTATTGTAAGTATGCTTTTGCATCTGTGACCGATGGTGGATATTCATATAATTATACTGAAAATGGCGCGTTTGCGTATTTGTTCCCAAATGATGAAACATCTGACCCAATTGGTGCGGTTGCTGAATTGAATTCGTTGTTGGCGACATCTTATAATGATGCGGCGATTGCGGCAAAGAAAAAACAATGTCAATCGGTTGCGACATCGTGTGTAAAGTCATTGTGTGGGACGGACTATGTGAATTGCTATCGTAACAGAACAGATATTTATTCAACACTGACCAACAGTGGTGAAACGATTTATGATATGAGCATGAATAAGGTTGGTGGTGTTCTGGATTACACAATTGTTTTGGGGTTGTGTCTGGATACGGTTAAAAATTCATCGTCTTGCACAGAACATTTGGCAATCGCAACCCAGGATTTTGCAACCCAGGATGCCAAAAATTCATGGAATACAGGTTCTAATGTTGGTGGAAATTGGTTGTCATCTGGGAACGCATCTGCGATTTCCGTTAATGAAAATGATAACAATGTTGTAATTGGTTGCACATCTCTTTCAAGTGATGCCTGCATAGCCAAGGGGGTTGAGGCATGTGATACCGTTGATGACGAAGGGTGTTTGTTTGATCAACCACAAACAATTTCACGTACAACATACAATGAATCCAAGGGTGCTGAGTCATTATTTGCTGAATTGTTGTATGATATTGAAAAAGAAGCCCAGGCAAAATATAACGCTAAATTGACCAAACAACAGAATATGTGTATGTCTGGCAATACTGGTGGTATTATGGGGGCGTCTGATACAGGTTCAACATATATGTGGGTGAAATTGAAATCTAACAAGGTTCCATCTGCGTATGCAACCCAAGGGTTAAAGACGAATCAATTCGTGGCGAGTAATGATTTGTATGGTTCGTTCTGTCGTATCAAGGTGACGTTGCAATCTGATGATAAATATATCCAGGATGCAATATCCAAGGGAAATGGTTGGTCAACGGCATATTTTGCTGCGGGTGACGCATTCACGTGCGGTTCGTGGATTAAACAGACCGACTTGGAAAAAATCACAGACGATGTTCGTGAGAATGCAATATCTGAGGGAACCAAGACATCACAGAATTGGACCGCGGGTATGTTAACAGCACTTGGCACATTGGCAGGTGGTGCAGGTGGTTTTGCAATCGCAAACAAATTGCAACAGGATGGCGGAATATCCGGATTGTTGGGTAATACAAAACTAAGCAACACAGGTGACAAGGTCGGTGCTGCTAAACTATGCCAAACCGAAACATATGATATTAATAGTAAGTGTGCTGGACGAAACTGTGAAGATCTGAAAAGCAACTTAATGTTACATGCTCAGCAAGCAGGGGTTGCTTTTAATCGCGCTAATTTGTATAGCTTGAAAGGGGAAGAGGTTGCAGAAGAGGTGGAGAATATTAATAAACAATGCACTGCTGTTATAAACAGCAATAGTAATACCAACCAAACAGTCAGTGGTAAAAAGAATTGGATTGGTGCGGGTATTGGTGGCGCGGTTGCAGGTGGATTGACGTTTACCACGATTAAGGCAATCCAGGAAACCAAAAACGCCCAGGCCGAAGATGCTGCGGTTGCTGAATGGATGGAAAACATTGGTGAAAAAATCAAATGTTATATCGGTTCAGAAGAGATTGGTTCATATGGTGATATAATCAGCACAGAATTGCAGTAATCTTTCCATTGATGTGAAATACATGTTGTATAAAAAAACGCACCGCACGGTGCGTTTTTTTATAGACAAATGTTTTTTATAAAAGGCATTCTGCCTTTGGTCATTGCGGGTCTGACCTTCGTCAGAATGACAAAACGTTTTTACAAAAAAACAACCGCCATTGTGGTGGTGTTTTTTTTATGGGCACATTTCCAATTGTTTTAATACGTTTTGAACATCATTATTTACCGATACCTTGACCTGACGTTGCAGACCATCCGTATATGTATAATAAAATTTTGCGTTCTTAAATTCGCTTGATGCATTATACGCGGTGACAAATGGTGCCAACATTGCCTTGAACCACTGGCGACCACGGCATAGGCATCCGTTACGAACATCGGCGGCAACAACCGCGGTTGATGTATTTGGATATTGTTCGTCTAATTCGGCATCGGTCATCATTAAACAGCGCGCGCCAAATCCATAGAAATTCGCATCATCTGCCATAAATTTGTATATTAAATCATCGGCAGCCCCTGCGGATTTTAATTTATAAACAAAGCCATCTGTGCAACACGCGTTCGCAGATTGCATTAACATTTTGTACCGTGCCAACATTGGGGCGGATACATCATCATTTGCACGAATATCCGGATCGCAACTTATTGCATCAATAAACGCATCTATTTTTTCGTTCGCCATTTTTGGACTGTGTGGTGCAACCGATTCGCTATACATTGGTTTTTTGCGCCATATTTCACATTCACTGTCGGTATCAAATGGGCACCCATCAGTTTGACCAAATGTTTCCTGTATTACCTCGGACATATCTTGTGCGGAATAATCGCCAGATGTTGTCCAAATATTATTCATTGGTTTTTTGGGGGACAATATTTCATCAACGCGCGCACGTGTTACAGCCGCATTCGCCATGTTTTCCCTGTATACATCAATTAGTGTATTATCTTCGGAAATATAATATTCATCCAGCGGTTCCAAAAACCAATCGCTAAAATCAGTTTGTTCAGGGTTAGATATTGAATCGTCCCAAATTGGTGCGCCATCACGCCAACTGACTGTCTTGATGTAATTTCCCGGTCTAAATTCACCGCGTGTACCATCCCACAACTTTGCGTGGTTGTCAACCGCCACAGGTTTTATTGTTAATAGTTTGGCATTATAATCCGATTCGGCATAGCGGGTATCGTTGACAGGTACCTCAAATTCAAATCCATCAATTTCTGCTGTTTTATAAAGTGGGCCAATATTGCATTCGTCATCAATACAATCAGATGCAACCGCAGGTGCAACCCCACACAGTCCAATTAGTGCGGACAAAATAAAAATTTTATTCTTCATGGTAATTAAATTATACCACAAAAACACCATGCATAAAACACAAATTTTACGTTTATAACAAAAAATTTACCCGAATCGGTTGTTTTTTGTGTTGTGGTGAATCGCAAAATGGCTGAAATCCGAATCGTTTTCATGGTTTTTCTTGCGGTGTTTGTTAAAGGTATAAAAACAAAAACCGCTAAAATCTGGCTTTTTTGATGGGTGATAGTTTTTTTTATGATTTTTTTTTAAAAAACGCTTGACTTTTTCCCGTTTAGGGCAAATAATGGGTGCACTTTCAAGTTGGGAAACAAATAAAACATCTCTCAACCCCTGAAATTCAGCGGTTTACGGAACGGCCAATGAAATAGGGTTCCATAAATTACGCAAACATTGTTAATAAAAGCAGCTCATCAAAAATTCAAGAAGGGATGTGCAGACAGTTGAATTTGGAATTATCCAAACTTTGACAAAGTCAAATGTGCATATCCTAGACAGGTAGTAGGTTTACAAATTAAACCTCGTTAAAACTTGTCTTGCGAATATATAATATATGTAAAGACGAACTGATTATTAGTCAGCTTTGTTTAATATGCACAGGACTTAAACCACAAGTTTTTTAGAACTTGAGAGTTTGATCCTGGCTCAGAACGAACGCTGGCGGCAGGTCTTAGGCATGCAAGTCGAACGAGCGAAGCAGGGCTTGCCCTGTGGAACGAGTGGCGCACGAGTGAGTAACGCGTGGGAAACTGCCCACTACTGGGGAATAACGTCTGGAAACGGACGCTAATACCGCATACGCCGGAAACGGGAAAGATTTATCGGTGGTGGATGTGCCCGCGTTGGATTAGCTTGTTGGTGGGGTAATGGCCTACCAAGGCGATGATCCATAGCTGGTCTTAGAGGACGATCAGCCACGTTGGAACTGAGATACGGTCCAAACTCCTACGGGAGGCAGCAGCTAAGAATATTGGGCAATGGAGGAAACTCTGACCCAGCCATGCCGCGTGAATGAAGAAGGCCTTCGGGTTGTAAAGTTCTTTTAATCGTGAAGATGATGACAGTAGCGATAGAAAAAGCACCGGCTAACTTCGTGCCAGCAGCCGCGGTAATACGAAGGGTGCAAGCGTTGTTCGGATTTACTGGGCGTAAAGCGTCCGTAGGTGGTTTGTTAAGTCAGGGGTGAAATCCCAGGGCCCAACCCTGGAACTGCCTTTGATACTGGCAAGCTGGAGCGCGATAGAGGAAGATGGAATATCTGGTGTAGGGGTGAAATCCGTAGATATCAGATAGAACACCAATGGCGAAGGCAGTCTTCTGGATCGTTGCTGACACTGAGGGACGAAAGCGTGGGTAGCAAACAGAATTAGATACTCTGGTAGTCCACGCCCTAAACGATGCCTGCTTGTTGTTGGTTTCCTTCGGGGAATCAGTGACGAAGCTAACGCGTTAAGCAGGTCGCCTGGGGACTACGATCGCAAGATTAAAACTTAAAGGAATTGACGGGGACCCGCACAAGCGGTGGAGTATGTTGTTTAATTCGATGCTACGCGAGAAACCTTACCGACCCTTGACATCTTGGTCGCGATTTCCAGAGATGGATTTCTTCAATTCGGTTGGACCAAAGACAGATGCTGCATGGCTGTCGTCAGCTCGTGTCGTGAGATGTTAGGTTAAGTCCTGCAACGAGCGCAACCCACGCCCTATGTTGCCAGCGGGTAATGCCGGGAACTCTTAGGGGACTGCCCGCGTCAAGCGGGAGGAAGGTGTGGATGACGTCAAGTCATCATGGTTCTTACGGGTCGGGCTACAAACGTACTACAATGGTGACAACAATGGGTCGCAATGCTGCAAGGCAAAGCTAATCCTTAAAAGTCATCTCAGTTCGGATTGTCCTCTGCAACTCGAGGGCATGAAGCTGGAATTGCTAGTAATCGCTGATCAGAATGCAGCGGTGAATACGTTCCCGGGTCTTGTACACACCGCCTGTCAAACCATGAGAGTCGATTTCACCCAAAGTCGGTAGTTTAACGCAAGAGG
>JAGHVG010000008.1 GCA_018064405.1 Candidatus Enterousia scatequi
TGCGGTTATCGTTGGCCAATCCGCCATTGCATTTATACCGTATATGCATGATAGTATTATTCCCAGTGTGAATATATTATGTTTGCGCATTGTGCTGTCCCTCTTAGTTTCCTGTGATAAAAATGGTACATAAACCAAGGTTTTTTTTGCACCAGTTTTTCGTGTTTAACTATTTGATTTTTGTATATATTTTTAAAGTTGTGAAACCATAAAAAAACGTAAGTTTGGAAATGATTTATTTTACACTATTTAATATGTCACCCGATTTAATATATTCGGGACTTGATGTCGGCAACGATTTCCGGGCACGTTTAGCGTATTCGCGTGCTTGTTTTTCATTACCATTTAATTTATAAAATTCCGCCATTGCCCAATATGCCCGCGCATCCTCGCCATAAGCGCGCGCCATCACCCAATATGCCAATGGCGACGGTTCGGACAATATGGCGGTCTTGGTCAATTCTATGGCACGATCTGTATCGCCCGGTTTTTTCCGATCGCTTAACACCAGGGCCAATGCGGTTTGTATTTGTGGCGCATCAGATACGTATTCCAGTGCTTTTTCATATGCATTAACACTGTCGTCATAATGGCCAAACTGATATTCAATATCCCCAAATAATTCGTAAAAATATGGATTTTTTGTATCACGCGATATCAGTGTTAGTGTGCCAATACGCGCAGATTCTAAATTTCCACCGCGCATATTTGCAATTGCACGCGCATAAATCGCAGCATCTGATTTATCAGAATTAGGGTATAACACATGCACCCTGTCCAACGGGTCCAAATACCCCACCAATTTTGCACGCACCAATTCATATTGCCGATTCCACTTATCATACACAGATGCATCATAATTATATTTTAGCGATGCAATTTTGTCGCGCGCATTTTTTAATCGTTCCATTGTCAGTGGATGATTAACCCGATTAGGATTTATTTTGCTTTCCATTGCAGATGTCATTTCCTGCATCTGTTCAAAAACAGTGATTAAGCCATTCGGATTTTGTTTCGCACGCACTAGCAGGTCAATCGCCATTGTGTCCGCGATACGTTCTTCATCGCGCGAAAACGCCATCAAAGATTGGTTCGCGATACCGGTTCCACCCGCCAAGACACCGGCACCCAATGATGGATTGCCCCCCGCCACCATTAAACCGACACCTAAGGCCTGGATAATCATTGTGCGCATTAATTCGGCATCCATTTGCGCCGACATTTGCGCCATATGTCCACCAATTGTATGCCCCAGTTCGTGCGCAATTACCGCCTGTAACGCGTTTGGTGTTTTTATTTGTTTTAATAATCCTGTATAAATATATACATCATCACCACCCGATACAAAAGCATTAAAATCGTCATCACCTATGATATGAATTTTCAAATGTGATACATCCGCAGCCCTTGCAATCGGCGCAATAATTTCATTAACCAATTTTTCGGTTTCGGTATCTGTTATAACAGAACGCGCATTTGCAGTAATTGAAACCAATAACAACAAAATAACATATAATATTTTACGCATTTATTTTCACCCCACATCCAAATATATTCATTAAATCGTATGTCAAATCATCAGGATCATTATCACATGCTGCACGCGCAGCCAGTTTGAACAAATCACGATGTTCCCGCCAATCTGCAAAGTGATAATTTATCCATCCTGATTGACGCGTGCCAATTAATTCCCCAATTCCACGCATCATTAAATCCTGTTCTGCGATAACGAACCCGTCATCAGTATCACACAGGACATCTAAACGTTTTATTCCATCAGGACTTAAATTATTACCATATAACAAAACACAATACGACTGTGCACTGCCACGACCAACACGACCACGCAGTTGATGCAGTGCCGCCAAACCGAATTGTTCTGCATTTTCTATAACGATAATGGTTGCACGTGGGACATCAATTCCAACCTCTATCACCGTTGTTGCAACCAACAGGTTCATACCAGAATTATCATCCGCAAATTTCGCCATCACCACATCACGTGATTTTTTATCCATCTGGCCATGAACCAACCCAGCGGTCGGAAAATATTTTGTTAAGAATTGATATCTATCCTCAGCTGCGGCGGTACCGATTCCATTATCATCCTGAACCAATGGGCAAACCCAAAACACCTTGGCACCACCATCTATCTGCGTTTTTATACGTGCAATTAAATCGTTTATACGCCCCACAGGCAGTTTTGTTGTTTTTATCGGCAAACGACCCGCTGGTTTCTCGTTCACGATGGAAATGTCCATATCACCATACATTGTCATTGATAGTGTCCGCGGAATTGGCGTTGCAGACAACGCCAACAAATCAGGGTTAGCCCCTTTAGACCTTAATGTCTCGCGCTGAGTCACACCAAAACGATGCTGTTCATCAACAATAACCAAACCTAAATCATGATATTCAACATCATCCGAAAACAGCGCATGTGTTCCAACAACAATTCTCGTTCGGCCAGACCGCAACGACACCAATTTTTCATGACGTGATGCGCCCTTGTCGCGTCCTGTTAAAACATCACACACGATTCCGATTTTATCGCATATAGGTTTTAATTTTGTAAAATGTTGCTGGGCCAGTGTATCTGTAGGGGCCAGTAAAGCAGTTTGCGCCCCCGATTCCGCCATTTTTATAGCAGATGCCAACGCAATTATTGTTTTACCCGATCCAACATCACCCTGGATTAAACGCATCATTGGGACATCGCGTTCCATATCAGAAAAAATATCATTTAATGCGCGTTGCTGGGCACCCGTCAGTTCAAAGGGCAGGCACGACCAAAAACGATCCATTAAACTATATTTTTGCGGACGAATTTGCCTTTTGTTTTTAGAATTAATCCGATTACGGCGACTGATTGCGATTGCGGTCTGATGCGCCAGTAATTCAAAATACGCCAATTTTGCCATATACTGTGCATTCGGTAACAAATCATCTGATGTGGTGGCAAAATGAATATGATGTAATGCGTCAAAAAATTCACGTAATCTGGGGTCATCCTCATTCCGGACAAGTGCATCCAAGCGTTCAAAAATTTGATCACGGATATTTGCAAATGTTTTCTGATTTAGCCCTTCGCCCGCGGGATAAATTGTTTGGGATGTTGGAATTTTTGATGCGTTATCCATTTCTTCTATGAATTCTGGATGATTCATTGTGGGGGATCGTCCCGCATCAACACGCCCACTGACCATACGCCATGAACCAATTGGCAATTTTTTTAACCAATAATCCAGGTAAGACGAATGAAAAAACTGCACCACAACCATATTGCCCATTTTATCGGTACATATAATCTGGGTTGGTCGGTGACGGCCGCGAAATGTTCCGCCCTGTTTATGTGATTTTACCATCAACGGAATTGTCGCGACATCCCCAGGTTTTACATCCATGATGCATTCCGTAACCCCACGATTACGCACGTATGCCGGGTGATGTAGCAAAAAATCAATAACCCGTCGTCCCCCCAACACATCACTAAGACGCGTTGCCAAAACTGGGCCAACACCCTTGATAAATTGCAAATCCCTGAAAAGAAATTCGGCCAGATCTTTCTTCATACGAATAAATTTAGCGAAATTATAAATTTATCGCAATAAAAAACCGTTCCACCAAGGAACGGTAAAACATACATTTAAACAAACTTTAACGACGACGACCAAACAATTTATCAATAACACTGGTCTTGCCAGAATATATACCCATGCCAGACAAACTCTCTAAATTGGTATTAGATGTATTACGCGACTTAGATTTAGCAGATGTCTTGACTGATTTTGTTTTTTTAGGCGACACCGCTACTGGCTCTGATATTTCTGTAACAACAGGTTTCACTTCAATAACTGGTTTGGTTTCTACAACTGGCTCTGCTTCAACAACTGGTTTTGCTTCAACAACTGGTTCTGCTTTAACAACTGGTTCAGCTTCAACAACAGGTTTCACTTCAATAACTGGTTCTGCTTTAACAACTGGTTTGGTTTCTACAACTGGTTCAGCTTTCACAACTGGTTCAGCTTCAACAACTGGTTCAGCTTCAACAACTGGCTCTGCTTCAATAACTGGTTTTGCTTCAACAACTGGTTTTGCTTCAACAACTGGTTTTGCTTCAACAACAGGTTTTACTTCAACAACTGGTTTTGCTTCAATAACTGGTTTGGTTTCTACAACTGGTTTTGCTTCACCAACAGGTTCAGCTTCAACAACAGGTTTTACTTCACCAATAGGTGCTGCTTCAACAACTACTTTTGCTTTATGTTCTGCGGTTAAAGCTCTGCATTCCGCAATTAAATTCCATATAAACAAATGCTCTACATCGTCAGTATTGTGCTTTGACAGAACTTCTGGATGTTTGTATCTGTTAATAAAGTTAGATACCATCATATCAGTTAAAGATTTCTCTGAGGTAAGATTCGATATTACGGGTTTATCAAGCATCCATTCTTTTCTTGTACGATAAAACTCGCCATGCACCGCCCTAATAACAGTCAACGGTATGGTTAAATTTGCGATGGATTTATACACAACATCACAAGTTCTCATCGCTTTTTGTTTATTCTTAATCGTGCGGGTTTTGGCAAATTCCTTTAATTCTGCACGACCAGTACTTATTAATGGTGTTATATACTCTATTTGATCAGCCAGCTTAGAAAATTGACCGATTAACGCTGCATAATCTGCACTATTTGCACAACCAAGTTCCAAAGCGGTTTTTGCAATACGCACTCTGACATTGGACCCAATAAAAAAACTTTCGTTACATGTATCACAAAAATCACGCAAATATAATATAGCCATATGTTTAGATGCAACGTTTGAAACTTTATCAAGTTGCTCTAAAAACAAATCCATATCCTTAGTGCTGATTTGATATAATGATGCGCCTACTTTTTGTCCAGAAATAGCCAACATTGTGTCTATGTCTTGTAAAAAAGTGGCGGCTTCGGCAGAATTATCCTGCTTTGCCATAGCTATATTTTTAAGCAAACGGGTCTTTGGGCCTTTGTCTGTTGTATCAACCAAATTTTCCGTATTGATACAATCGCGCAACCACAAACCAAAGGAATTACCGATATAGTTTCCATCTTTAAAACAATCAATGCTTTTATCAAAAAACATTTTGCATAAAGCATCTAATGTTGGATATGTAGAATTATTTGTTTTCATGGCAGTAATTATTTTTAAAAATTAACGTTCTTTTTCCTTTGACAAGATTGGGTGTTTTTCACCATAATGTGTAACAACGTCAAAAGCCCCCGACAGAATCAAATCAACAAACTTTAATTCTGCTACAAAACCATCAAAGAAAACATTTAAGTTATCTATATTTCGCATTTTTAACAAACTATGTACTTTAATACCATCTCTTTCAGATGCAATGTTTTCTGCTAAGTTGGCCATCAACGTGTCAAACATTTTACTGTAAGCTTTCAAAATATTAATATGAGGTGTGATAAAAGGCACCTGAGCCGCATAATCGTCACCCAACTTTTCATAATTTTGAATACATTCTGTCAAATGTTCTATGCTTGTGCGGACACAATCATTTAATGTCTTAAAATAATCAAAATACTGTTCAGAAATCGTTTTGGAACGTTCTCTGTTGTATAGATTATCTGCTCTTTCTTTGTTTTGTTTTTCAACAAAAGATCGTATATTCATGTCTTTTTCCTGTATGTTTTTTGTTTGTTTTTGTGCCAACAGTGTTGAACACACACCTTTATTCCATTTCAGTTTTGTTTAATAGTTTAACCCCAAAAAAAAGTTTGTCAAGTATTTTTGTCAAAAAAAATAAAAACATCAACAAATCTATTAAATCTGCGCACAAATATCAAAATGGGGCGGGTGACCGGGTTCGAACCGACGACAACTGGTACCACAAACCAGCGCTCTACCAACTGAGCTACACCCGCCATACTTAAAAGAGTTTAACTAAATACTCTGGTGGAGCTGATCGGACTCGAACCGACGACCCCTTGCATGCCATGCAAGTGCTCTACCAACTGAGCTACAACCCCGCAGGTATTAAGTATTTTATATTTCTTCTTGCTAAATGTCAAATTTATTTGCTAACCTTTACTTGTCATAAGGAGTTGTTTATATGGATTATCAAACTTTAAAGGCCGAAACAGAGCAGAAAACCGCACAAACAATAGAAGTTTTACAAAACGCATTCGCAGGTCTGCGAACAGGTCGCGCATCAGTACATTTGTTGGATGGTGTTCGTGTACCCGTTTATGGGTCTGATATGCCATTAAATCAGGTCGCAACAGTTTCAACCCCAGATACACAAACATTGTCGGTCACTGTGTGGGATATAACCAATGCCCCAGTGGTTGAAAAAGCAATCCGCGATTCTGGATTGGGTTTGAACCCTATGACTGCAGGTGGTGTTATCCGTCTGAATATGCCACCACTTACCGAAGAACGTCGGCGCGAACTGACCAAGGTTGCCGGTAAATATGCCGAAGAAGCAAAGATATCTATGCGTAATATTCGTCAGGATGTAATGGGCAAAATTAAACGTGCCGTCACAGACAAAGAAATTTCTGAGGATGATCAGCATAAATTTGAAGAAGATATTCAGAAAGTGTTTGATGCGCGTGGTTCAGAAGTTGACGCGATGGCGAAACAAAAAGAAGCCGACATTATGTCTGTATAACAATAAAAATTGGATTTTAACATGTTTACATTATTCAAAAAGCGTTCATCTTTGACACCGCAAATCGTTCCACAGCATATTGCTTTCATTTGTGACGGAAATCGCAGATGGGCCGAAAAACGTGGTTTACCACCATTGGCGGGGCACAAAGCGGGTATTGCCAATTTTGAAAATCTGGTTGATTGGTACATGGCACGTGGCATATCAACAATTACTTTTTTCATTTTTTCCACAGAAAACTGGAACAGGTCTGATGAAGAAGTAAAGTTTTTGATGGATTTGTTCTGTACAGAACTGGAAAAAAACATGAAACACGCGATTGAAAAAAATTTACGCTATCGCATTATCGGTTCACGTGATAGGTTGCCCGTAAAACTTGCGAAATTGTGCGACAAATTGGAAAGGGTTTCTGCTGAAAACACCGGTGGAACCGTTGCATTTGCACTAAACTATGGCGGTCGTGCCGAAATAGTAAATGCGGTAAACGCCGCAATTGATGCACAATCGCACGTAACCGAAGAATCATTTGAAACATTTTTAGACACGGGCGATTTGCTGCCGATAGATTTGATGGTCCGAACCAGCAACGAATTTAGAATTTCTAATTTCTTGTTGTGGAAACTAGCATATGCGGAATTGCTGTTTGTTCCTGAACATTGGCCGGATTTGGTTAAATCTGAACGCCTGTGGCAATATACACTGGACGAATACGCAAAACGCAACCGCAGGTTTGGTGGCGGAAAAAAGAAAAATTATTCTGGTAAATAAATTATGAATAAAAGGAAGGAAAACATGTCTGAAACAAAAAAAAGAATCTTAATCGCTGGCATAATTGTTTTGGTTGTCGCACTAATCGCGGTGCTGGAACACTTTGGCATAAACGCAGCCAGATATGCCGGTATAATTTTGACGGTTGTCATGATGTATGAATTTGCACGTGCGGTTATGCGTGCACAAAGTCAAAATCGGGTTCAAAATTGGATCAAGTATGCTTTGTTCGGATTATTGTTAGTTTTGATGTTATTGGCCGTTAACAAGGTTGGGCAAAAACCGTGGATTATATTGCTGTTGTTTATTACTATTTGTTCGGCAGATATTGGTGCCTGGTTATTTGGACGTATCATTGGCGGGGACAAAATGTGGAAAAACATTTCTGAACACAAGACATGGGCCGGTCAAATTTCGGGTATTATATGTGGAACATTTGCATCCATTATGTATGGATTGTTAGGGACTGACACGTTTTTACCACAACTGTTATGGATTGGTATCAGCGTGTCTTTACTATCCCAATACGGCGATTTAACCGCCAGTTACATCAAAAGGAAATTAGAAATAAAAGATTTCGGCACTGCATTACCTGGTCATGGCGGTTTTCTGGATCGCTTTGATGGCTGGATTTATGTTCTGCCAATAATATGGTTTGTAATGTTATAAAAAGGTAAGGGAGCAAAAAATGCATACTGTGTTAACAATTGTTGCGTTGCTGGTTGTTCTGGGGGTGGTTGTGTTTGTTCACGAACTGGGGCACTTTTGGGCGGCGCGTTGGGCCGGTGTTAAGGTAAACAAATTTTCAATCGGATTTGGGCCTGCAATTGTCAAATGGCACGATAAACACGACACACAGTGGCAAATTGCGTGCTTACCGTTGGGTGGGTTTGTATCCATATATGGCCAAGAAGATATGTTTGACCGTAAAAAATATTCTGAATTACCTGCAAAAAAGAAAATTGGACACTATTTATCTGCGCCAGCATGGAAGCAATTTATTATTATTGCGGCTGGGGTTGTTATGAATTTTTTATTAGCATGGGTCATATATTCTGCAACATTCATGTTGCACCCACGCCCCGTTCAGTTGCCAATTATCGCCCAAGTTGTGCGTCAAACCCCCGCATTTAATGCAGGTATAAAACCTGGTGACAAAATTTTAAGAATTGATGATAAAAATATCGCTAACTGGGGCGAAGTTGTAATTGCCAAAGAATTGGTTGCAAACGATGTTGCAAATGTTGATTTACTGCGTGGCGACAACCTTATTAGTGTAAAGTTGGAACCAGCGGAACGTTGGGGTCTGGTTGCAGACGGCAGTAAAAAAGAAATCCAAAAGAAGGGCTTTTTTACTGCAATGTATTGGGGTGCACGTGAAACGTACTATCAATCAAAAACGCTGTTGGTTGTATTAAAACAAATTATTACAGGCGAACGTTCATCAAAACAGTTGGGGTCTTTCATAACCATTGCCCAGGTGTCTGGCCAGGCATTATCTGCTGGTGTTTGGGCATTTTTAGCAATTATCGCACTATTGTCTGTCAATTTGGGCATTTTAAATTTATTGCCCTTGCCCGTTCTGGATGGCGGTTATTTACTAATATTAATTATAGAGGCGATTTTTCATCGTAAATTACAGGGACGCGCAATGGAAATTGCAATTATGTGTGGGTGGGTATTGATATTAGCACTATTTTTACTCACTATGTGGAACGACTTATCAAGAATATTGGGGTTGAACTAAAATGATTAAAAGATATGTATTTTCTGTTATTGCTGTAATGTCTGCTGCATCTGTGGCTTATGGCGACGTTATATCCAAGATTGATGTGACGGGAAACAAACGTATGGATGCCGAATCTATACGAATACTGTCTGGGGTAAAACGAGGTGAAGATGTTAATACCGAACGCGCAAATCAAATTGCTAAAAAACTGAAAGAAAGTGGTTATTTTTCTAAAATCAATGTCAATATTTCTGGCAGTGTATTAAAAATATTTGTGACAGAGGCACCAATTATAAACACGGTTACGATTGAAGGTAATGACGATGTATCCACAGATGATTTGAAAAAAGAAATTCGTTTAAAAGAACGCGCTGCATTTGATGAATCTGTGATTGGCGCGGACGTTAGGCGTATGCTGACCGTGTATCAAAGAAAGGGGTTTTTTGGCACAAAAATTGAACCTAAAAAGATAGATTTATCCGACAATCGCGTGAATGTGGTATATGAAGTAACCGAAGGACACCCAACATATATCACTGACATTTCATTTGAAGGTAATAAAAAATTTAGCGACCGCACATTACGTGGTGCCATTATGTCACGCGAACACGCATGGTGGCGTTTTATGACCCAGTTTGATGTTTTTGACGAAGATCGTATCCAGTATGATCAACAGTTGTTACACCAATTTTATATGCAAAATGGTTACGTTGATTTTACCGTAACCAAAGCCCAGGGAACATTTACACCTGATCGTCAATATTATTCCGTTGTTTTCCATGTAAATGAAGGTCAACCGTATGATTTTGGTAAGATAACGATTGATAATCCGTTTAAGGATGTTCCAGATTCCGACTTATATGATGTATTAAAGGTAAAGACCGGCAACATCTATAACATAGAAACCGTGGAAGAAACAATATCTGCGCTGCGCGGGGCGGTTGCTGATCACGGTTATGCATTTATAAATGTTGAACCTATACCAAAGAAAAATGATGTCGATAAAACAGTTGATTTGACATTCAAAATTGAAAAAACAAATCGTATTTACCTAAACGCCATAAACATCCTTGGTAATGTCAGAACATTTGATAGCGTTATAGAACAATCTTTGCCAATGCGTGCGGGCGATCCATTTTCGTTGCAGACGATTGAAGAAGGTCGTCAGAATTTGATGCATACACGTTTCTTTAAAAGTGTTGAAATGGTGCCAACACGTCTGCCAGATGCAAATTTGATGAATTTGGATGTCAAGGTCGAAGAACAGCCAACTGGTGAATTGTCCGGGGGGTTGGGCTGGTCCAATATTAACGGATTTATGGTGGATGCCGGAATTACAGAAAATAATTTTATGGGTCGTGGTCAGATTGCCCAAATACGTGCATCAATTGCCCAGTATCAACGTCAGGCATTGGTCAGTTTTACGGAACCATATCTGTTTGGTCGCCAACTGTCTGGTGGATTTGATGTGTCTTATACAATGTATAAATATGCAAATCGTGGTGGATTTGGATACGATCGTGATTCATTCAGCGTTGCTGGTCGTTTAGGTTGGAAATTAACGGACCATTGGTCACAGGTTATGCGTATATCTGCGACATTTGATGATAACTATGATTTACAAATCGGTGGATGGCGCAAAGCACAGTTGTATACAGTGGGAACTAATTTGCGCTATTATAACCTGGACACTGATTTTGAACAAAATACTCATACCGGTGTGGTCAGTAATTTAGGGGTTGCGTATACCGGATTCGGCGGCACAGAAACATATTTCCGCTATTCCGCGGATATCACAGGTATGGTAAAATTCTTTGATGGTCGTTGGCAATTACGTTCATCACTTGATTTTGGATATTTACAACCAATCGGCGATGATTACATTTCACGTGTTTACCGTTATTTCCTGGGGGGTGAATCATTGCGTGGATTTGATGTTGCGGGGGTTGGTTCACGTAACTGGTATAACCGCAACTATTCATTGGGCGGACTGTGGAAATTAAACGGTTCAACGCAATTGAATTTCCCAATATTTATTCCTGATGAATATCAGGTCAAGGGTTTTGTTTTTGCGGATTATGGTATGTTGGGCGAACCACCAACCGAAGAAAAATATTACGCAGGTGTTCCTAATCTGATTGATCATGATTTACGCACATCTGTTGGTGTTGGTATATTCTGGAATACACCAATGGGACCAATGAATTTCTCGTGGGGATGGCCGTTAAAGTTAAACGAATACGACCAGGAACAACGTTTCTTGCTATCGTTTGAAACACAGTTCTAATTATGGCTTGACCCATACAGAAAAAAGTTCGTATAATTTAATAACAAGGGAGAAGAAATTATGAAAAAGTTTATTTTAGGTTTCTTTGTTGCGTTGGCATTGGCGGGCTGTGGCCAGGTTTATGATCGTGAACCTGTGGGTGTTGGATACGATACAAATGAACTGAAACTTAGCCCATGCGCATGCATAATGGTTTTCCAGGCGTAAATTAATTCACACGCAGTGGGGGGAACGTGTTAAAGTATCCAGATGATTTTAATACATCTGCGTTTCCTGCGGGGAAACCTGTGGCGATATCGCGTTTTATGGGAATCGCCCTGATGGTTGTTTTTGTGTTGATAATATCTGTGGCTGGGTTAACACTGTGGGCATCTAGGTCGCGTTCTATTCATCCCTTTTTAATTTATATAAATCGCCTGACGGGTCAATGGATGGTTGTTGGCCACCGTCATGGGAATCGTGAAATTACACGTTCACGCACATTACAGGAATCATTGATTTATGATTTTACGACAAATTGGTTCACAATTTATCCTGATGACAAAAAAAACGAAATATTGTGGTCAAAATGCGATCGCAGAACTGATTGTACACGTCGTGGCAAATTAAACCTGCGGTGTGCATTATATTGTGATATGTCGGATGATATGTTCGTCACATTTAACGACACAGTCGCCCCTCAATATAATATGCGATATACATCTGGGGAACGCTGGAATGTTGCATCTGTATTTGCTGTACCGGATATGGCAATAAACGACAAAGGTGGAAATTGGACTGTATATGCCCAAATTCATTCTAATACATCTGGGGCATTTAATATAATTGCGTATGTTTCGGTGGGATACGATATTGCACAACACACAAACACGATGGGATACTATATCAAATCGTTTAACGCGTATAAATTAGACAAATGAGGAAACTGTTTTCATTTTTATCAGGAATAATCTTGATTGGATTAACAATCGGGTTGTTGGTCGTGGCATGCGCGACATATGATATGATGGGCGATGCAAAAATTAAACCATATTTTTTCCAACCAACCCCCCTGTCTCAGCGACGGGTTGAGGCACCAAAAACAATTTCTGATCTGGGTGATACGGCAATTCGTAATATGTTGGTTTATAAGTATATAAACGAATATTTTTATGTTGTTCCAAATCCATCTGATATTGAAACCCGGATAAAAGGGCAATATTCAAACGGCATGCCAACAGCATTACGCGGAATGTCAACAAAATCTGCATTTGATTATTGGGTGCAACACGAATCAAAAACAATTCAAGATCTTAGTTCCAAGGGCATAATGCGGACAATTGATGTAAAAAATATAACAGTTGGGGCCACAGGTCATTTAATTGTGGATTATGAATTAAAAACGTGGTTTACTGCAAATGATATGTATGCTGTGCCGGTAACCACACGTGGTCGTATATATATGGATGTCCGATATACACCCGGAATCCAAGACGATTGGACTGCACTGCGCCGTTTGGAACATGGTATGGATGCGGCATCTGTATTTAAATTTATGGTCGTAAATGTGGAACAGGAGTAATATGTTACGCGGGCTAAAAAGTTTGTTGTTGTTATTTATATTCGCACCATTTATTGCGATGGCTGATGATTTTGACTTTGATGATTTTGCGATTGTTGATGCGGGTGAATACGACATGATGGCCGAAGAAATGCAATTAAACGCGGGGTCAGATGTTGCGAACGTTTCTGAATTTGATATTGCGGGTATTATGTTGGGTATGCCGTTTGAGGATGTTTACATAATTGCACATGATGGAACGGGCGGATTGTATCAGTTGCGCCAACAAAACAGTATAACATATGCAATTTCGCCAGATTGGAAATATAATTTGGACTATGAATGTCGGCAAAGCGGTATTTATGTGCCAGATGCGCTGTCCAAATGTATAAAGTCATTGGCACAAAAGCGTGGTTTATTATACGCATCTGAAATGCATCTGGTTCGGGCTTCCACAGGTGAAACAATTGATGTTTATTTTACCAGCAACGCGACCGAAAATGTTGCATGGCGTATTGTATATAACAATGATGTTGATTCTTTAGAGGGTTTGGGTGATCGTTTTGATGACCAACGCGAAAAACGCATACTCACATTTTGGCAGGGTGTGCTGGATAAATATGGTGCACCGAATTCAGGAACTGATACGTGGATAAGTACGACAAACGGATACGATCCAAAAATGACGGCATATTATGGACGTTTGGATTTGGTTGATATGGGTGCGAATGCCGCAGACCAGGCAACAAATGTTCAGCAATCGCGTGAAAATTTCCGTGGCAAGTCGTATGCATTCTAAAAGAAACACTTATTTTACGGGGCTAGGTGCCGAATTTCGTGCGCGTTGGTTTCTGCGCTTTCATGGATACAGAATTTTAGAATCACGATATATCACCGGACGAAATACTGGCCGTGCAGAAATAGATGTTATTGCCAAACGCGCCAACACAATCGTTTTTATAGAGGTTAAATATCGCCCCGATTTGCGCACCGCATGGGACGCAATCAGTGTGCATCAGGCAATTCGTCTGCGCCGCGCTGCTGAAAATTATTTGGCAAAAAAGCGGTGGCGCGGTGATGCGCGATTTGACGTAATCGCAGTATGCGGTCATAAAATTTATTGGGCAAAAAACGCAATATAAATTTTTTTCTTTACTTATTTCACTAAAATATAGCTATCAACAGTCAATCATTAAAATTGTGTTTTTTCAATAGGTTAACCTATAAAAACCGGTGCAAAAAAACTAAGTTTTTTTGCACCAGGTAAAACGCCAAATTGGCGAAACCATAAAAACTGCGCAAAGACAGACACACTGTGGGTTGCAGCGAATTTTTAAACAACAGCTAAATTATGCAAAAAGTGGTTGACTTTAAACCTTGGTTTATGTACCATTTTTATCACGGGAAACTAAGGGGGACAGCACAATGCGCAAATACATATTTACACTGGGAATAATACTATCTTCCATATACGGTAAAATGCACACAATTTTTACAATATTAAGTTTTGTTATATTAACGACTTTACCGGCTTCTATGGCAATGGCTGCGTACTGTAGTTTTACCAGGAATCCGACTTCTTGCAGTCCTATTTATACAGGATCCAACTGTAAAACCGGTGAATATGTGCGAGCAGATTC
>JAGHVG010000029.1 GCA_018064405.1 Candidatus Enterousia scatequi
GTATTTAGCGCATTGATACGCCACCACCAAGATTAAATCGGGGGAGTGCGAAAGGAAATGAAACGAATATTTATAATTTTATGCTTAATAACGATATGTAATATATCATACGGTGATATTGCATCAGTTGGCTATGTGGATAGTGTTGTTGCGACCAAGCAGGACACAATTTCCGACATAGAAACGATTCGAACTGGGGCGGGCTTGGGCGCAACGGCGGTTCAACCATCATCATTATCAACGGTTGCGACCAGTGGTTCGTATAATGATTTGTCAAACAAACCGACATTATCAACGGTCGCAACATCAGGTTCGTATAATGATTTATCTGGCAAACCCACATTGGCGACAGTTGCAACAAGTGGTTCGTATAATGATTTAAGCAACAAACCAACGATACCCAGCCTGCCCACAGGTCCCAGCGGTGGTCGATATAACCTGGTATGGAATGGTAACACAGGCAAATTTGTATTTGAACTTGTTCCGGGTTCATGCCCATCTGGGACATACGATATTGGTTTTAGTCAATGTATAGATCCCGCAAAGAATGGGACAGGTTATGGATACATCAACGACAGTGTTCATAGTTGGCTTGGTCCAGATAGTTACAATGCGTCCAAATACGGTCTAACGCAAGACAACACCTGGGGTTTGACATTATATACAGGTGATAAAATAAAGGGAGAGGCATTATGCAGCAGCACGGATGGGACATATGCCAAACCTGGCAATCCGGATGAAGCATTTGATGAGGATACTAGTCAGTATTGCTGGTGCAGGATGACGAGTCCGGCTGTGTCGCGTTGGGTGTTCTTCGGCGACGACGACTTTTCGATCTTTTGCGCTCACCGTTGTGTGGACTACTGCGCTTCCTTCGTCCATGACGTTTCCGATTTCCGGTCGGTCGTTTTTGGTTCGGTTGAGTAATTGATGACCGGTATTACGCAAAACGTATCACAATAAAAAACAACACCGCCCATCCGGGCGGTGTTTTTAATATTATTATTTGCAAACCGTCACCATGGCGGTGCGCATTACCGTATCACCAAACATATAACCCGTTTGCAATTCATCAATAATTGTGTTTGATGGGGTCTCTAAGGTTGGCTTTTCCACAACCTGAATCGCGTTATGAAATTGCGGATTTAAAATTTGCCCAACTGATTCAATCTTTACAATGCCAATACGCGCAAATGCCGATTCCATCGCTGCCATCATAGATTTTATACCAGCATCATCAGGGGATTGCTTTATCGCCGCGCCAATCGCATCCATCACCGGCAGGAAATCATTCGCCACCGCCATTGCACGATTGCGCGCCACAGATTCAATATCGCGCGCACTGCGGCGGCGTGTGTTTTCCAATTCGGCGGCGGTGCGTAAATATTTATCGTTTAATTCACTGATTGTTTTTTGTAATTCACCAACAATATCAGGCGCATCAGATTGCGTATCATTTGCAACCGTATTGGGTGTTTGTTCAACATTTTCAGTATCGTTCACAGAAACAGATTCTACCTTAACTTCTTTGTTTTCATCCATGTCTTTATCCTATAATTCTAATTCGCACCACTTATTATAGTGATAAATTCAGACGTTTTCAAGGATGCAGTCCCAACCAAAACACCATCTACGTTCGGAATAGACATAATTTCCTGGGCATTTGATGCGTTCACACTGCCCCCATACACAATCGCACAGGTTTTACCCATCTTGGTCAATTCAGCGCGAATAAGTTTGTGAACCTGGGCAATTTCGGAAATTTGTGGAATTTTACCCGCACCAATCGCCCAACGTGGTTCGTATGCAATAATCGCCCTGCCCGTTTGCGGAACACATTCGTGCAATTGTGACTTTATGACGGCATTTGTGCGACCTGTGCGTTTTTCTGTGGCGGTTTCACCAATACATATTATTGGGGTCAGGCCCGCATTTATCGCGTTTTCCGCCGCTATTAATACATCCGAATTTTTCAGGCGCATATATTTGCGCACTTCGCTATGTCCAACAAGCGTGTATTTTGCGCCACTTTCCGCCACCATACCGGCAGATATTTGCCCCGAAAACGCGCCACTTTCTGCCACCGACACATTTTGTGCCCCAAAATCTACGTTTTTATCCGCGCGCCCCAACAATGTGTATGGAACACACAGAATTACCCGATTTTTCGTGCGAATTTTGCCAAATTCTGACAGGGTTTTGTCCAATAATTTCCTGTTTCCGTTCATTTTCCAGTTGGCAATTATTATTTTCATAAAAATTCCTTTTTTTCGTTGCTTTTTCTCTGTTCATTTTGCTATGGTATCGGAAAAGGAAATCAAATGCTAGAATATTTACGTAATGTATCAGAAAAACCGTTTGCTAAATTTTTAATCGCACTGTTGGCGTTTTCATTCATTGGATGGGGCGTTGCTGAATGGGTGCTTAGTGGTGGCGCACGCGATAATTCGCTGGTGCGGGTCGGCAAGGCCAAGATATCTGTTCAACAATTTAGTAACGAAAAATCACGTGAATTGGCATCTATGTCACGCGATGAACAACGTGCGGTGTACGCAGATGAAAATGCAACAATGGCATTTTCAAACAAAATCTTGTCCAATTTGATAACCCAGGCAATGGTTCGCAACCGCGCACACGATTTAGGGTTTGTTGTTTCTGATCATCGCATTGCACGCGAAATTCGTGAATATCCCGATTTTCAACAAGATGGTCAGTTTTCAACCATCTTGTTTGACTATGTGTTATCGCAATCTGGGTATAGCGAAGCGGACTTTGCAAACTTTTTGCGCGATCAAATAACACGTGGAATGACGTTGGGCGCACTGGGGGCACCCCTTCCTGTACCACAGTTTGTTGTTGATGCGTCATATAATGCACGCTATGCCACACGCGATATTGAATACGCAACGGTCAGAATGTCCGATTTCAAGGCTACAACCCCATCTGATGATCAACTGCGTGAATTTTATGTGCAAAATCCACAGACCGTTCCGGAAACCAGATCTGTATCATATGTGTTGGTTCCTGCGGATATGACAAAACCTGATGCGTATGATGCTGCGTATGCAACCGCGTTAAAGGTTGAAGATGATATTATCGCAGGCGAGGCATTTGATAGCACTGCAACAAAGCACAATGCAAAATATGTTGCAATAAAACCATTTACGCGCATGTCTGAATTAAACGACAAAATCATGGATGACACTATGATTACAAAGGTGTTTTCTATGGAAGAAGGCGCAGATAGTGAATTAATGGAAACCAAGGATGGTTTTGTTATTGTTCACATTGACAAGGTTGTACCTGCACATACTGCTGAATTTGATTCTGTGAAAAACGGACTGATTGCAGCATGGCAAAATGATGCAAGAACAAAACAGGCCTATGTTCGTGCAAACGAGATTTTGGTTGATTTGAACAAAGATGGTAATTTAGCGAATAAAACCGCAAAATCTGTATCACGTACATCTGGCGCACCAGCAAGTGTGTTGGCCGCCGCGTTTAACAATCCAATTTCAACAAACATTATTGTGCCAGACCAAGATGCATTTTATGTTTTGTCTGTTAAGGGTGAAAAAACACCAAACGTGGATGCGACAAAATCACAGGAATTACGGAAAGAACTGACAAATGCTGCATCACGTCAAATTCAGGATGATTATAATGCGTTTTTGATGCGAACATATCCTGCAAAAATAAACCAAAAGACATACGACAGATTTTTGGCAAAATAAAATATTACCCCCGCAAATGCGGGGGATTTTTTTACTTTATGACGGCGGTTTTAATTAGTGTCACGTCTTCTTTGATGCCGTCTATTTTTAATTGTATTTGACCAATACCGGTTTCCAACAGTGTTGTTCTGTTTTCAAGCGATGTTATTCGGGCATCGGCACGTTCCAATTCATTTAATGACGAATCCTGGCGTGCAACCCAATAAACCGCACCCGCAATAAATGCGATTAAAAACCAACTGTTGCGCAAGGTTTCAATAATACTGGATAAACCTGATTGTTTTGACATTTTATTACGACAATTTTATTTGCCCCTTTCTATTAGTGTTTCTATTTGATGAACCAGGGATCGCTGGGCTTCCAAACTGCGCAATTCTGAATCAGTGGCATTTGGCCCCAAAACACGATCTATGGTTATTTTACGCAGGTGCGACAATACCGCCGCACCCGATGCAGATAAAAATGTTCGTGCAAACATACGTTCTATATCACGCATAAAAATCCCCTGTGGTTATATAATTGTTTCTGATTCAACCATCTTGGCAATTGGTGCAATATATTTTAATTCTGCATCACTATGCAGTGATATATTATCTATCAATCCACGACGGGATAGAATCTGCAGACCCCTATCGCACAACGGCCGTATTAATTCGTGCAATATACGGCCATATGTCGCGCCCAATATTCGCATCATATCTGAATTACGCGCCAATATTTCTGTTGCAGTCATTTCTTTGTCCGATAACAGACCCAACCGGTCCGCCAGTAAGGTGTGACGAATTCTGTCGCGCAAATCACGCAAAACAATTTGCGAAACGTCAAAATCTGCACCACTGGACAGCGGGGTTAGGCCAGATGACCCAACGGCCTTGGGGATAATTGCACCGGGGGCTAGGTTGATATTTGATAAATTAATAACGCCATCATCATCGGCCTGCCATATACCACTGACGGCGATGGTCGCGTTTTTTAATACCAATTCTACGACTTTGTTTGCGGTCTTGATATCTGGCAATGCACGCATAACTGGGCCACGCCCATACAATTCACCCGATGCTACAGACCAACGGAAAATGATATACGGATTTGTTTCAAATGTGCCGGTCGCAACAATGTTATTTTCAATATCACCGCCAACATCCAACCACGCAACAAATTGTGTATCCACCAACGATTGCACTAAACGCAGCGGCATATCTGGATTGCGTTTAATACTGTCACGCAATGATGCAGGTGGTGTCCACGACGGATATTTACTAATCACTTCACACGCAGGCATCGATGTTGTGTGAAACACAGCATTTTTCAAAATCGCAATATCAGACATTGGAATTGCTGTGAATGAAAAAGCACTGTCTGAACCTATTGGATTTTCAGACATAAATAAACACGCACTGCCCAGAACAACCAAATCCATATAACACTGGTGAATCGTTGTATAAAAATTAGAATCATTCAAATGCGCACGCAGCATCATTGTGGCGTTTTCAGCCGATGGTGCCAAATCACTTTCACGCACCAAATCAATCCACAACGATTCTGGTGGGGTTAGCAATGTATAAATTGATGCCGCCAGATTATCCACCGCATCCGCAGCAGTTCCATCAAACAATGTTGCAATGTCTGAATCATCTGTGGGCATGGTGTATCGCCGCGCATCATCCCAACGCTTTAACCACGGGCTGCGCAAATCCAGCGCATGACGATACATTTTTTGCAAATTTGATAAATTAGTTTGCATATAATTCCTCCTTTGAATTAAATGTTATATTTTAAAATTTGTATTTGCGTGCAATGTTTGAACACATGCACCAATTGGACGAATTGGAATTGGGGTCGCCGATATTGCGCCTGCGACTGCATCCAGGCCGTCATCGTGTTCAGATCCGCCGACCGGTGTCCAGCCCAACATTTCTGCACAAAACGGTGTTTGCATAATACGGTGATGCGCGTAAAAGCGACCTGCTGTTAATGTTGGTTCTATGGCATCCAGAATACGCGATTCCTTGTTCGCATGATTTGTGATTTTTTGAACAGAAAATATTACGCCGCGCTTAGACGCAACGTCAGACATAATTTCAGGCAACGCATTCCCCAGACCATTGACCTCTATATTTATCCGCGAAACATTGTGCAACAGCATAAAGTCAATAACGCTGTTGCATTGATACGTCAGTGGCTGTTGCACATTATCAGGAACCAGCAGGTACAAAATATCATGCAAAAACACTGTCCGATTTTTATCATCACGATACAATAAAACACAAACACTGCCATCTGAATAGGTGTGCCCTATTGACGGGTCCCAATAAACGGTTATCCCTGTAATTTTATTTTCACCAATACTGCACACATGTGCGTTAAAATCGTCATAATATACACGTATTGCACCCGGGTCTAAACGGACCTTGTCTGACGGAATATATTTCAACATCATTTGGGCAGAAAAATGCCGTTCGCCAACGCTGTTTCTAATTTCTGAAATTTTATCTAATGGAAACATATCGGGCCATGCAGAATTACCGTCTGCATCAATAATGGGGATTTCCATTTTTTTATATCCACGCAAAAAAGGCGTTGAAAAACTAATTTTTTTATATACTATATCTGACATGGACTTTACTCCCAAATCTTTGCCTACGAATTTAGAGGCAGAACAGGCCGTTCTGGCGGCGGTATTGTTAAACAATCGCGCTTTGGAACGTGTTTCTGATTTTTTACGTCCGGAACATTTTGCGCATCCTGCGCATCAGGAAATTTATAAGTTAGCAATGCGCCAATTTTCAGCCGGAATCCCATTTGATATCATTACCGCCAAAAATTATCTGGAACAGCAAGGAACCCTTGAGTCCGTCGGCGGCATTGAATATCTGGAACAGTTGGCATCTGCGGGTGCAACGGTTGTTAATGTTGAACAATATGGCCGTATAATTTTTGATAATGCACGCAGACGCAGTTTGATTGAACTGGGGCAAAAAATTACAGATGCCGCATTTACCGAGGATTTAGACAATCCTGTTTCTGCCCAGATTGAGGTTGCAGAACAACAATTATTTGAAATGTCATCATCCGGTATATCTGAACGTGATGTATCATCAATCGCAACCGCATTACAGGGTGCGTTACAGGAAGCCGAAATCGCGTACAAGGCAGATGGTAAATTATCCGGATTAACCACGGGTTTGACAGATTTGGATAAATCTATTAGCGGTCTGCACCATTCTGACCTGATTATAATTGCGGGACGTCCTGCGATGGGTAAAACAACACTGGCAACAAACATTGCATTCAATGCAGCGAATGCCATACTCAATAATCGCGCGAATCCACAATACAAGGGTGCGGTTGCGTTTTTCAGTTTAGAAATGTCTGCACCACAGTTGGCGGCACGCATTCTGTCTTCACAGAGCAAGATTAAATCTTCATCTATTCGCGATGGCAGCATTACTGATGAAGAAATGCTAAAAATGACACAATATTCGTCTGCGATTGGTCGCGTTCCATTGTTTATTGATGATACCCCGGGAATGTCGGTACCAATGATTCGCACACGTGCACGACGTTTATCGCGTAAATGCGGGGGAATTGCACTTATTGTTATTGATTACCTGCAGTTAATGATGTCCCCTGGGGGCAAACGTAACGACAACCGCGTTCAGGAATTGTCTGAAATTACACGTGGTCTTAAAATGCTGGCCAAGGAACTGGATGTACCTGTGATTGCCCTATCCCAGTTATCACGTAGTGTTGAATCGCGTGACGACAAACGCCCACAGTTATCTGATTTGCGCGAATCAGGATCTATTGAACAAGATGCTGATATTGTTATGTTCACATACCGCGAAGAATATTACCTGGAAAATCGTGATCCATCGCAACGTATTTCAAACACCACTAATTCCAATATGGTTGAAAACTGGTCTAAACGCTTAGAACGGGCACGTGGCAAGGCAGATGTTATTATTGGCAAAAACCGTCATGGTCGTCCTGAAACCATCAAACTGTCCTTTAATGGCGATTACAGTTTGTTTGATAATCTGGACAGCGACATGGCACTACGTGCAGCTGGCGCATTTGATACAAATATTGACGATACGCCGACTGTGCAAAGTTCATCTGCGCCCCAGGTTGATGTTTCTGCAATTCCTGATGATATGCCCCTGTAATTATTTACTTGCCAAAAACAAATAAATTGACTAATATTTTGTCAAGTTATCTAAGGAGCTTGCTATGGCCAAAGAAGAAATTATTTTTCCAAACAATATTCGTAACATACGTTTGCAAAACGGTATGAAGATGACTGAATTGGCCCGTCAAACTAAACTTAGTTTGTCTGCAGTATCCAAAATTGAAAAAGGTGTTCGCCGTTTAAATCAAAAACAGTTATTAAATATCTGCAATATTTTGAACTGCAAACTTTCTGATATATTTATCAAAGAATCTGATTCTGTTGCGGATCAATGGGAAACAGAAATCAAAAGCCGTTTGAACGACAACGAACATAGTGGATTGAAAATATTTGGCAGCGGATTGCGCAAAATTAGACAGCAATCTGGCAAAACCATCGCCCAGGCCGCCAAAGATGCCGGCATGACTTTATCTGTTTACCACAAGATAGAGGTTGGACAACGTGAAATTTACCAAAACGAAATTGAACCACTGGCCAAGGCGTTTTCTGTTAACGCTGAAAAATTGTTTGATAAAATTGCCAATATGTACAAATCTGGCGAATTGACCAAGCAAATTGACAAGGTCAGGGAACGCGTTAAATCTGTTCTTGTTCCTGGAAACCCAATATCTGACATAGATATGCACAGTGGTTTATATGGTGCAAAACTGTATGATAGTGCACGTAAAAAGTTGGTTCCTGTATTTGGCACACCTGATAAAGACCACATACATTTTAAGCGCAACGATAAAACAATGATTGTCGCACCAATGACGGTTGAAGGTCGTAACGATGTGTATGCCGTTATTCCAAATGCAAAGCGTTTGGGTGGTTTTATTCCAGAAAAATCCTATGTTTTTGCAGATGCTAGCGCGAAGGTTTCCGCCGGAGATTTAGCAGTATGCCTGGACAAAGATTTTGCGACAATGAAACCAGATGATATCGCTGTTGCACAAATCGTTTCTGTTCATCGTGATGCCAAGGGTAAATTATATGGCAAAATCACAGGACCAGATGAAAAAATTACCGGCAAAACTATGCACAAGGTAATAATGATTATCATAGAATAATTTCTTACTAGCGAGGGAGAGTAACATGAAATCAAAATCTAGTGTTATTGCACAAAAATTAGTTAATCTGTATCGCCAAGAACATGTTATTCAGGGAGGATGGGCAGCATTAAACCCCATCTTTGTCGCAGAAGCAACACCCGATGTTATTCGCGAAATGCGTAATATTCCAACTAGTAAATTTTTAATTAAACATATTGAAAATCTGCGCAATGGGACAACACCAATGGATTCTATAGAAACAGATTTGTTACCATATAGCGGATTAATGTCAGACGAAATGCAAGGCGTATCGTTAAGTGACGAGGATTGGTCCGAACTAGAATCTGCACTTAATGCGTTTACCCCAACCCAGGAAGGGTTGAACCTAATAGAATCGTTATCTGTTGTTAACCGTTTGGGTGATGAATGGTATAACGCAATCAAATCCGCATTATCCATCAAACCTGAATTGTTCGCTAAATGGGAACTTGTAGGTCAGACACAACGTGCATACTACCTGTGGAATATTGCCAGCGATATTATTCAACGCCCTATTACTGAACGTATTCGCGCACAGGTTCAGGCCGATATGCCAGAATATGAAACTTATTTGCCTATGTTTGGTGATGCAGGGGCTGATTTATTAAACAAACTCAGAAATTCATTAAGCAGTTTTAATCACGATGACGAATCATCATCATCTGTTCTATAAATTGTATCCAGGGTATGTGGTGTTCCAATATATATTAAACTGCCATTTGGGGATAATATGAAATCTAATTCCCGCAAACGTTCACGTAATTTATTCCGTTTTTGTTCAGTATTACAAGTATTTGGAACTTCTATATCATCACATATTATTAAATCTGCGCGCATTCCTGTTATATTACCTGTTATACCCTGACATATCACTGATGGTTCACGAATACCGATTGAACGATTAACTGTCAATCGCCCTGCCGCCCATTCTTTCTTGGACTCTGGGATTAATTCAGAACATAACGGATGATTTTCCAGAATATTTCTAATATGCCCCACCATACGTGACGCCAACCCAGAATGAGCAGATAAAATAAGTATTCGTAAATTCGGGTTCATATACAATGCACATGCAGCGAATATCCCAACAACCGTTGATTTACCGGAATGCCGAAACGCCATTAACAGCCCCCGATGATTGTCGTTTTCTAATACATCAACCAAAAATTTTAATATTTGTTTGTGATGCGGAGGTGTTTTATAACCCAGCATTTGATTCCAGGTATCCAGAAAATTACAGAACGCCGTAATCATCATATTCCCCAGACAATATTTCTGTCACAATACCATCGCTTTTATACACAACATCCCCCTCTTTATTATCCCAACAAATCATCAAAACGGTTTAACAATGTTTTCAAAATATTTGGTTTTGATGTTTTTATTTTTTTCATTTTCTTTATATTGCTTTCACGTTTATCGTCATACGGTTGTGCTGTTTCCGATTGTATACGTTTTAATACCGCATTTTGTGTTTCACCGCTTACGGTCATCCCGGATGCCCCATATTTTGCGCGTTGCTGTGCCAATGCTTTTTTTACTAAATTAGTTTTAATTTTTTCATCATTTGCTATTTCGCGTAATATTTCTTGGCGTTCATTTTTAGCGTCTTTCTTTGATTTATCGTAATTTAATATTTCTGTTACATCAGATGCAAGTTGTCCCATATAAAAACTCCTTTATATTATATTGTATAACGTCCGTATGTTGTTACAGACAATACGGTTATTGGCAAAGATTCTGTTCCATGAATACGCCAAATCGGCACCATATAATCACACGATGTCCCCAGCTGATTTATTGAAACATCACCCGTGAACCCCGGTGTGTCATCCGTATAAACCCAATTAGGTAATGTTATACGTTGTGCATTTATAGAAATAGATTTTGTATTCATAATTCGTGCAGATATTTTATGAATATGCAATTTGTCTGCGTTATGTCCGGATGCCACCAAGGGCAACGAACATGCGTTATACGCGAATTCATATTCATTACAATCAGCCAGTGTATCAGATGAGAATTTTTCTATGGTATATTCTGAATCACGTTTAACAATAACGTATGTTTCGTTATTTACAACTGCCACTGACATAAATTGACCCGCGGTTGTATATTTTGCCCACGCAGCAATTTCCAACGACGAATTATAGTTCAAAACACTAATTGTACCGTTATTCAAAACTACAAACAGTTGGTGCGTATCGGAATTATATGCAATATCGATAACGCCACCCAACAGGTGTTTAGAATACGCACATAAATCTGTCGCATTATAATTTTGTGTTAAATCGTCTAAATTCAATTCACGAATATCGTGCTCGTTAGCGGATACAAAAACCGTTCTCCCTTCTATTTGTTGAGGGGGTAAATTTCTGGCCCAAACACTGCCAACAGATGTATGTTGTTTAATATCAACGTTTGATGGTGTTAGCGGTTTACTAGAAATCGCCCATTCACCCACAGATGTAAGTATTTGCAAATTATCACTGCTAACAATAGTGCAAATTTGCTGACGTTCTTGGGATAATAATGTTAAAGCAATCGCTTCATCATCCAGACCTGTTCCTGCGCTAAAATTGGTATGCTGACCAACATGCGACATCCATACAGTGCTGGGCAAGGATGGGGATCCCCCGAAAACCAACCGATCCTGATAAAATGATATTGATGCAGGCCATCCACGCCGTTCACTAAACACCGCTTCTGTCCAATCAGTAATTGGATCCACAGGTGGAATAAATGTTTCGCCCAAAAACGCGGTCACCTGGGTCGGGCTGATATAGTGTGTTATTATCCACTGTTTCCCCATAAGGAAAATATATGTTGCTATATTCGCAGGTTGCCAAAAATCTCTATTGGTGGTAAATGTGGCGTATGTATTACCTTGGGTGCTGGACGACACAGTTATTTTTACATCCTCGGAATCTGCGAATCTGGTTCGGGGCATATTAATAAACCCATTTTCATCACTAGAAAAACCATATTGCGACAATGAAAAACTGTTACCAACTTTCTGCAACATTTGTGGTCTATATAATGGATGAACAAACATCATTGTCCCAGACCGTTGGGCATATTGTATTTTGCATAAATCTGCAGATGCCCAAGGTGCAACCATATCCGCAACCATTGTAATGCCATTATATATTCGCAATCGCAGGTTTGTTAAAACCAACAAATAATTATTATTTTCATCCACAGAAAACGGTATTAAACGACCATTATTACCAATAGAATCAATTTGTTCCAAACCCTTACGACGGGACAATCCGCCCCCAGGTGTAACATCCATATTTTCTAGTTTGGACAATCCGTTTATATTGCTGCATGCAAAAAAATCTGGCGAAACTTCGCCAGCGGAAAATGCATTTTGTGTTTTAATAAAATGTGTCATAGGCATAGTCCTTTATTAAAATCGCGCATTTATTAACGCGAAATTATCAATATCCTGGGATACAGATGTTGTACTATCTATAAACTTTGCTGATTGCAATTCCGAATCGTATAGTGCTATCAGCATACGCATGATTGTTTGATCACTAGTCAGTGGGATACAAAATTCTATGGCTAATTTCGTTGCTGCCAATGATGCAAAATAACTGGGGAAAGATTCAACCGGCACACGTGTAAGTGCAACTATACGCAAATTATCAGCATTTGAAAATATTTTATTTCCAACAATCTGACCTTTACAATGCAATATACGCAAAACACATGATGGGATAATAAAATCCCCATGCGCATCAGGCAACAAATCAAATGTTTTGGTTGCAAAACGCCATGGATGCATAGTAATCAACGTATCAACAATTGGTCCAAATAATGTTCGTGCTAGTTGTGCGGGCGCACAATCGTCTGTCCATGATTGAATTGGTTTTTCACCTAATTTCAGCAACGCCATAGAGCATAAATCTATTTTCGTAAGCATTTTAAACCCTTTATAATACTAAATATGTGGTCAATGGTTAAAAAACCACTGACCAACAAATGAAACAAATTATTCTAATGCTGCAACAGTGACAACGCCTGAAGTTACAGTTGCTGATCTGATTCCTGTTTTATCCGACGCATTGATAATTATTAAATCACCGGTATTAATTAATGTTTGAACATTATTAAAATAACCACTGGCGGTGATTGTTGCCGTTGTAACATTTTCTGCATAATGCCACAATGTGAAACCATTTGCATATGCAATAACAGACAGATTTTTATTTTGAAATGCCATATGTTAATCCTTTTGGTTATTTGGTTAAGCGTTTTCGCCACATTTCATACAAACAATACCGTCATTATCAATCAGTACTGCACCCTGTGACATGCTGTTGCTGATAAAGTGTGCTGCACGTTCACCATGCCATGAAATATCTGTTTTGACTTCCTGACCGCAAGCATGCCCTATGCTGGACGCATGATACATAAAGCAATTACGATTAGTGCTGGATAATGGCAAAGCATTGTATAACACCCAATTGATGCCCAACCACTTTCTGGTTTCAAAACCATTAATGTAAGGCGCTGTATCGCCAACATAATCTGCAGATGAAAATTCAGATATGCCCAACAATTCGTTCCATTGTTTTACACCTATGACGGCGAAACGACGTCCATCATCAGGAACATCTTTTTCGTTCAATTTTTCAACAGCTGATAAAATCAATGTTTTGGTCAAACCTGTTGAATAATCACCAACTGATGTTGTTGCAGTATTCATTGCAGCAACAATCAATTCATCTGTTTTGCGGCCCAATGCATATGCGCCTGCAGATGCAACGACACGACGTTCATCTACGTTGATTTTCAATTCGTCCATTGCATCCACCCAATCACCTGCATAATAATCTTGCAACGTACATTCAACAGGTGTGTGGTTCAGATTCATCACCGGAACAATTCCGTGACGTGATTTTGTACTTGCTGTACCGCGACCAACCTTTTGAAATGTTGTAGATTGACCAACAACATTAGATTTGGTGCGAACAGTTGAACGCAATTTTGTGCCCATTTGCTGATATGCCAAATGAACATCGGCCTCAAATTGCTTAACAAAGGCCTGATCTATAGAGATAGACATTTATATTCCTTTAATTTACTAGATTAAACATTGATGCAACAATGCACCGACAACCATTTTGTTTTTCAGGTTATGCAAATAATAATTGCGCCATATAACAAAACACTGGGTCCAAAGAGATTATCCAGAATATATTTAGTTGGACAACACATCCAACTAAATATATAAAAACACCCGAAACACTACGTTTTCGGGTGTCAAACAGACAAATCACAATTGTGATCTATTATTTTTTCTTGCAAACTTTCTTTGCAGCTGGTTTCTTTGCAGCTACTTTCTTAGCAGCTGGTTTTTTCGCAACTACTTTTTTTGCAGCTGGTTTTGCTTTTTTGAATAATGCCATTATTCTCTCCTTTCATTTTCTGGATAGAACAAATTTATTTTTGTTCTTGATTAATATTTTATATGAAAGAAAAAAATTAGTAAAGCATAAAGTGAAAAAAATTATTCAGAATATAATTTTTTAAAACCGTTTTCTATTTTACGAACATACTCTGGATCATTATCGCGCCAATATTTTGGATCATTCATCATTCGTCTTAAATCATCATCAGATAAATTTTCATTAATATTTTTTTCAGTTTCCACTGATGGTTCCATAGACTGCATCATCTTGTAAACACTTTGTATTCCCTGGGCTGTAGAGCACAACTCATCAAATGCATCACGTGGCAAAAACTTTTCACCGAATGCATTTATTTCACGCAACGCATCATGCATTTTTTCATTATTACCAAAAAATTTTTCCAATTCTGAAAATTCATCCGATTCTTTGCGCACAGAAAAAATTTCAGATAGTGCTGGTCTTAAATAATCATTTGCAACATTATAAATTTGTTCAACTTGTTTTTTTGTTAATCCCATATCATAAAATTTTGCGCGTAACGATTCGTCATCAAATAATTTATTCCGAGGATATTCGTCTGCATTTTCTGGGACACCAATTGCACGATTAAATTTCGCACGTGTGACATCATCAGATGATTCGTTTGGGACAGATACCATAGAACCTATTTTCTTTTCCAATTCATAATACGATTTAATTAATGCTTCTTGGTTTAGTGTGCCATCTTTATTTTGAAATTTTTCTGGTATGTTTTCCATTTTTATTTCCTTTTGTTTCGTTTGATTTACGTAAAAAATAAATTCCACCTAATGTAAATATCGCCTGTAGCATTATAAATATATCTGTGTCCCCTATCAGATATGATGCAATCGCAGATATTATGCCAACACCAGATAATATGTATGTTCTGTGTTTTTTTAATATGCCACCTTGTATAAATTTATTCATGACAGTCCTGTTTATAAATAAAACAACAACCCATCTATATCCGCAATATAACCACGTGCAACCGCCCAATCAGGTAACATTTCGTCACGATGAAAACGCATAGCCCCAAAACACGTGTCACGTAAATTACCGTTAAGCATACGATTAACCGTGCGCAAGCACATTTGAAACCCGCGATTACGTGCATCAACAGACAACGCCCAATGGTGTTCAGATTGTTTATTCAAAGATTCGAACAAATTCGAATCGGTTATCAACATATCTAATGTTCGTTGGGTCGTCTGTAAGTTGTTGTATATCATAGACGCCAACGCTTCCACCACACGTAAAGATTTTGCATAAGTTTCCGCATATATTATACGTGCGATTTTATATACACACATTTTTGTGATATCAGGATTATTGATTAATTGCATTTTGTGAACCTTTAATAAAAAAACGCACAAGAATTTGTGCGTATGAAATATAAACAAAAAAAATCTGCCCCAATGTGCAGATATAATTTCCCTTGTTTACGATTGTGCATAATATCATAAAACGGCTATAAAGTCAAGATAATAGTTTTACCTACATAACTATTTCGTCACCATACACCAGAAAATATTTGGATTCGCGTCGTAATACCAACGCACCATTTTCATTGATACCTATTAATTCTGCAGGGCTGCCTTGGTATTTAATTGTTTTGTTTAAACCAATTGCCATATCCATCCACCGTGTCCGCACAGACGAAAACCCAGCATTTATCCACTTGGTCATATTCTTCATTAATTTATTCAACACATCTTCGCGTGATACCGTCACAAAATCTGCCATTTTGGTTGTTTTATATTCTGGAACGGTGGGACTATCGTCAATATTTATTCCTATGCCAACAACAACAAAGCGTGAATAATATTCTATTAAAATGCCTGCAATTTTTTTTGCATCAACCAAAATATCATTGGGCCATTTGATATTAGGATATATACCAAACGCGATTAACGTTTCTGCAACCGCAATTGCCACCGAATAAGCCAGACGTGCATCACGTTCGTCACAAGTATAAATAAAGCTGGCATACAAATTGCCATGATGCGATACCCATGTTCGTCTGAAACGACCACGACCTGCGGTTTGCGCATCAGCAATAATAACCGTATTATTTCCTGCATTTCCACGAGCGATTAAATCATGCGCATAAGATTGCGTACTAGGGATTTTACCAACAGAAATTAATTTATACGTTGCCAATTATATATTTTCCATTTTTGTTCTGAATAAAATCGTGTCCTGCTGTTTTCCTAATCTGTGATATTGCCGTATCAACAGTGTGTGTTGTGATATCCGGGGAAAAGCCAAGTATATCGCGTAAATCTTTTCCAGACACACCACCTGTTTTATATATCGCAATTATTATATTACGTTGCAGCGATGAAAACATCGGGATATTTTTCCCAAACAATACCTTAAACACATTTGCATTGTCCATTAAACGTAACAACTGCATTTTCAAATCAATAACTGACAGGGGTTTATTTAAATGTAAATCATCAATATTTACAGATAAAACCGTCGGAGCACTTAAAACATTGGCGCCTAAATCTGTCAATATTTGTCGCCACACAGAATCAGACGAAAAAACAAGGATTCCATCTAACATACTGCTAGCATACCCCAGAACACCCCCTTTGTCCAACAAAAAACCACAACGAATGTTGTGGTTAGAGGTGTCAAGAACCCTATTTACAAAATTATTCGCGTTCGCCAATAAATTTTGTAAAATCACTTATATTTGCGCCTGTGGACGATAAAATCTTTGAAATGCTATTGGTTGATGGCCAACGTGGTTGACCTTCCTTGGACCAACGCTTACTTTTATTAAAGGTCGTTGGATCCAAACCACTGCATTTCGCCAATCCTGAACAGGACATGCCATGTTCTGTTGCAAACCGCTCTATAGCGCGCCAAACATCATCATGAGTCATTTTTCTTCCTTTCAGTTTTACATACTAGAATATTATGATTATATTCTATGTATAGTTGAACTATATCCCATATAGGTATATATTTACAATCGGTATGACTTCCTAATAATGTCTTGCTAAAAATTGTCAAAAAAATTTTTTGCCAAAATACTTGACAAATATAATTTTGTGTATTATATTACGATTCGTCAAAGGGATTAAACCCGATGATACAGCACGAAAGTGTTGTGGGGCCCAGGGATTTCAGACTCCCTCCTACATTCTCTCTCCTCTGGACCTTGGACCCCAACTTTATAGTTTAGGATGCCCATTTCTTTTTCTCCTTTCCTTCCTTTCTGGGCATTCGGAAATACCACCGGCAACGGCGGTATTTTTCTTTTATAAAAAATTATTTTTCAAATACAGAGAATAATTCCCAATGGGCACTGCCAACAAATTGATCAACAGGTATCAGCACAGATAAATTATATCCGCCATGAATTAAAACATCCCTGTCCCGCACAAATGTTCGCGGATTACACGAAACATATATTACCTTTTTAATATCAGATTTTACTAATTCTTGGCATTGTGCTAATGCGCCAGCGCGCGGCGGATCCATAACAACACAATCGTATTTAGATAACATCCCTGGCGTCAGTGGTTTTTTGAACAAATCACGTTTTATCCCAGTGCCAACAATATCAAAACCATCTGCATTTAATACAAATGTAAAATTACCTAAACCGCAAAACAAATCTGCAACCTTACGCGAACCAGCTGCATGCGAAACAACCATATCCCGCAATCCGGATATTTCACTTGGGATTGGTTGCAGGAATGCCCCAGATGGATAATCCACCAACCTGTCGCCCAATTTAATTGTTGGAACCGTGGTTTGTTTTATAGTTTGCCCATTCCAAGAAATGCGAATCGCGGGTATTTTTTGTGCACCTTGTTTAAATTCAGGTGAACAGTATTCAACATCTGAACGAATACAAACATCCAAACCGTTTGCGCACGACGTAACCAGACACGATCCAGAACCCGTCCATTTTAAATCCGCCAACAATGGAATTACAGCGTTGATTTCCGGCAACATTAGCGGACAAGTATTCACAGCCACTATATCTTTTGATTGTCGTGCAAAAAAACCAAATTTACCATCACCGAAACAGAAATCTGCGCGCCAGCGCACACCCTGATCACACCAATGCGGTGCGCCTGTAAAACTAAATTCAGATATCTCGGTCAATTTCTTGGTGTGATAATCATCCGCAGCAAAATCATATTTGCATCCACCACACCTGCCAAAAAAAGGACACTTTGTCATTAGAAATTCAACCGAACACCGCCACGGAATTGATGTGCATTTGGTCGCAAATTATCAATTCCATCAAACTTAGGCGAAAACATATATAAATATCTATATCCAAAGTCAAACGCAAAATATTCACCAAACTCTACAGATATACCCGCCAAACCCGCAACAACAGGAGATACTTTGTCTAAAATATCAATATCTATCGCCTTATTCCATGATGCACCGCCACCAATTCCAATATAAGGCACAAAATATTGCTTTTTAAACAGACGATATTCAGAATCAATTCTGGCATCAAATATCGCATTCAGCATTGCCGTATTTCCACGCACAGAAAAATCAGACCAATCCGCATCCGTTCGGATATAATTTGCTTCTAGTCGGAATGTATCAAACAAGCGCATTCCAACAGCCACATCAAAAGAATTTGTGTTTTTACCGTTTTCTTTTACATTGTTTGAATCTGTATAAGATTGCCACATTGAAAAATTATATGCCCCAGACACATAAAAACGATGTGCGGCGGCGAAAACATCTGTTGTGGATTGTGCCGAATTATCCTGGACCCGGTATGGCATTTCAGCATACGCACCCCCACCTATTCCACACACAAGAAACATAAACATATAAAACTTTTTCATTTTTGCCCCCGATTAAAAATTAAATTTAAGTGATGCGACAACATTACTGATATGTGTTGTATCATGGTTATCTGTATTCCAACCAAATCCCTTGTTGTGCATCATTTGGTATTGGTATGCGATATCCAATCCAAACAAATCCGTAAACATCAGTGTAAAACCAACCTCACCCCGCGGGGCGGCAAACGCAACACCATTGGCACCATGAGTGCCTTCAAATTCGTAATATCCAGCACCTGCACCAAAACCTATAAACGGAATAAACGTACGCCGACGTGCAACGTCACCCGTTTCAACATAACGCCGCGCCAAATCAAAATACAGCATTAAATACCCTTGTTGATTTGTGGCCTGTAAATCTGGTGACGTTCCAAATTTAAACACAGAATTTTGGAAACCTATTTCGCTGCGCACATACGAAGACATATTCCACCCAAGTCCGAATTGATATGTATAAGAATCTTCGGCCCTATGCAAACCATTTGGGGTGTTTGCCTTGCTGGTTGCGACATCTATATTAATTCCGCCGCCCATACGAACATATGCGGATGTTGGTATAAACATTTCCCATTGCGGTATGGATGCATCCGAAACGCCTTCATAAACCTCGTATCCCATTACCCCAGATTCGTGTTGGGCAGGTTCTGCACCGCCATTACGCACACCAACCATATCAATACCGGCATTAACTTCACGACTAAAATCCGTCAGTGTATCGCGCGCATTCGCCACATTACCAGCCATAATTGTAATTATTATTAAACCAATAGTTTTTTTCATATGCGTCACCCATTAAACATTCGTGTTAATTTTAGCATAAAATGTAACTTGATTCCAGCATCTTTTATACGTAAAATATCCATTATGAAACGTTCTGATAAAAAAGTTGCATTAATCGCGGGGGCACTTGGTTTGCCGGCACTTACCCGTGACGCGTTACGCAAAAACGGATGGGAAGTGTTTGTTATCGGCATACAAAATTTTTATGATTCCAAATTGCATCCTGATATGGTTATTCGCTTGGGTGCCGCATGGGGTGCGGTTCACGAACTGCGCAGGCGTGGTATTAACAAATTAGTTTTTGTTGGTGCATTGGGGCATCCGCGACTATCTGAAATTCGCCCTGACCTATGGGCATTGGGGATATTAATCAGTGTTATAAAAAATCAACGGGGGTACGACAGTATGGCTATCGCATTTGAACAGGCATTAAAAAAACGTGGTTTTGAATTGGTTGCGGCCCAGGATTTAGCGCCAGATTTAACCTTTACCAAACCCGGTGTATACACCAAGGTAAAACCAACCCAATCAGATAAAAAAAGTATTGATCACGCCATCAATGTATCGCATGTAATTGGTGCCGCTGATATTGGTGCATCTGTTGTTGTTGACAAGCAGGTTATCGCGGTTGAGGCCGCCGAAGGCACCGCAAAAATGCTGGAACGCGTCATTAGTATGCGTAAAGGAATCAAAAAATCCAGTGGTGTTTTTGCCAAGATGACAAAGCCAAAACAAAATTTAAAAATAGATATTCCTGCGATTGGGGTTGATACAGTCCGTGCGGTAGCCAATGCCAAATTACGTGGAATTGTTATCAACACAAAATCTTGTTTTATTATAGATCGGGACGCGGTTATTGCGGCCGCGAACAAGGCAAAAATATTTATCGTTGCGACTGACGAACACCCCCATAAATAATAGAACAACAACCCAATTAAAACAAACCACCGCCCAAACGGGCGGTGTTGTTTGTATTGCTCACCGCGTTTTTTTACCTTTGTCATTGCGCGTTCTGTTGTTCTTACTCTCTTTTGTCATTGCGTGTTATTGCTTTCTTACTCTCCCTTGTCATTGCGAGCGTAGCGAAGCAATCCAGTGAATATGTTTTTATACATTATTATAACTGGATTGCCACGGTCGCATTGCTCCCTCGCAATGACAAAAGGGAGTAAGTGCAAGAAAACGAAACGCGCGGCACAGGGAAAAATATTTATTACTGCCCGACCGACGAAAACACGCCAGAACGAAAGTCCGAGTAGAGCCGAACGCTGTCCGCGCAGTAGCCCGCACAATCGTACGCGCAATAGTCCGCATGGGAGCGGTCGGTGAGGAACACCCAACGCGACACAGCCGGTTCTGTCATTTTACACCAGCAATACTCTCCCTTATCTGTTTGGTTAAAGTTTTGGTTCGTAGATTGTGCATATGTACCAGGTGTGCTATTACACGATGCTATGCCCGTTACTTTATCACCTGTATATAATGTTGCACCCCATGTCTGATCCATCACCAAGCCATAGGCGGCGGTGTTATAGCTATCCGCACCATATTCCCCAGTGCTATCATCCATATAACCATAATCTATTGCATCTGGTTTGGGGTCTATGCATTGGTCAAATCCGATATCGTAGCATTGCAATGGTTCACGTGGCATTTCTTTAAACATAAACTGACCCGTTTCGCCGTTCCACACTAAATTATACTTTTTGCCATCACTGGGGCCCGTGGGGATATTTGGTATCGTTGGTTTGTTTGACAAATCATTATACGAACCTGTCTTTGCAACCGTTGACAATGATGATGGTTGAACCGCGGTTGCGCCCAGACCCGCACCAGAACGAATCGTTTCAATATCGGAAATCGTGTCTTGTTTGGTCGCGACAGCACTATCCACATAACCTGTTGATGCGATGTCGGCATATGATATGTTACATATCATTATTAACATACCTGCATATAATATCTTTCTCATTATCTTTTCCCTCTTTCTTTGGTGGTGGTGTATAAATGCGCGAAATACACCACCAAAAAAACCGCAACATTTGTTAGCGGTTGGAGGTTCAAGACTATAATTTTCGAAAAATAGCGGGTTTATTTAGATATATCACCGCCCTCCAACCCACAGTTGGAGATATATTTTTACACCCACACGGGCAACGAAAATTCAGAGGTCTTGACGCCCCAACAACACTCGCATGTTGTCGAATGATAGTTTAAACAAAAAAACATTTTGTTTCAATATAAAAATACCTTTACACAATAAAATATCGGTTATATGCTTTGGTGCATGACAAATTTATCTGATTCAGATTTTATAAAAAAACTAAATGCACACTTGGCGCGCGGCGGCGTTATTGCGTTTCCAACCGATACTGTTTGGGGGTTGGGTGCATTGCCAAATGCACGTGGGGCGGACGCTTTGTTTGAAATTAAACATCGCCCACATGAAAAACACCTTATCATTATGTCGGATACAATCGAACATATATCGCCGTATATGAAAAATTATCCATCGGTTGCGTTTGATTTGGCAAAAAAATATTGGCCGGGGGCGCTAACCATCGGCATACCAGTTGCCGACACAAACACTATGTCATTTGGTGGCGTGCGTATTCCGAATTACAAACCATTTCACGAACTGTGTGCGATAATCGATGGACATTGTTTGGCAACGACATCTGCAAATATATCGGGGATGGCACCATTACAAAATGCCGATGAAATTCGCGCACAATTCCCAGATATTATCGTTATAGATAATGCATTTGATAAAATGGGCGGTGCACCAAGTACTGTTGCAATATTATCCGACGACAAAATAAATATTGTTCGCCAAGGCGCAGTTGTTATTGAATAAAAAAACGTCCCAAACGGACGCTTTTTTAATAACACATATCACAATCTGATTCTGGTAATTCATACACGATTGGTCCGGGAACACAATCAACCGTTTCAACATAATCATATGATTCAATGTATTCCGGTTCTTGGACACGCGATGTATCAACACAATCAACGGTTGTAATAACCGCACCATGACCGGCAATTGTTGCCCTATCCAGCGCAGCACGCATAGATTCTAAATCACAATTTTGGGTACGTCCACCATAATAAAAATCAGCCATCACAGGGGTTGCAAAAATACATGCCATCAGAACGAAAATTTTTTTCATATCATAATCCTTTTATATGTTTCATTCCCTCTGGCAATGCGCATAGTATAAAATATTTTTTTATGTGTGCAAGAAAAAACCGTCATTACGGCGGTTTAGTTATTTGTTTTAACCTATCAATCCATAAACAACATTATTCTCGTATTTTTTAGTATTTGGATTAAACCAATGATCGCGCAGGGTTCCCTCTTTCCTGAAACCTAAACTTTCCGCTAGTTTTTTTGACGCAGTATTTTTGTCCGATGTGTTCACATACAATTTATGAAAACCCATTGAAAAAAGTGCATTCATGGTGCCGATGGCGGCTTCGGCGGCATAACCTTGGTGTAAATAATTTTCATCAATCCACCAACCAATCGCCGCATTTGCAGAATCCCACGATATTTCATCAACACTGATACAACCAATGAATTCATCATTTGAACATAAAAAAATACCGTAATTCGCAACCGTTTTGGAACGCCATAAATTCGCACTGGTTAATATAAATTCATCATAAACTTGTTCTGGGGTTTGCATATTTGCAAAACCCATGAATTTCAGGTGCGCACGCTGCGTTGAAATAATAGAAAATATTTTATTCGCCATACTTTTGGTTTTTGGTATCGGCTTTAGATATAGACGTTTTGTCTTTATCAATTTAATAAAATTTTTTGGTTTCATAATATGTAATGCTAACACTTTTTTAATAAAAAACAACCGCCAAATGGCGGCTGATAAATCTTTACGGTTTTTATGGCGCTCAACTGGATTTAATTCTGGCGACGACCTACTCTTCCGTGGCTTAAGCCAAAGTACCATCGGCGATACGGGGTTTCCC